>JALFGN010000138.1 GCA_022777285.1 Blautia sp. | reverse complement strand
ATAAACCATTTGTCACATACACTTTATCCGCATCCTCTATCAGTCCGTTTTGCAGTCCATATGCTACCAGTTCTGAAATCAGCTGATCAATCATTTTATCTTTCTCCCCTCCTACTATGCTTCATAACCATTTGGATGATTTTTATGCCAATTCCATGCTGTTGTAATAATCGTCTCCAGATCATCAAATTTTGGTTTCCATCCAAGAATATCTTTTGCTTTTTCACTGGATGCAATCAGCGTTGACGGATCTCCCGCTCTCCTAGGTTCTTCTTTTGCCGGAATTGGATGTCCAGTTACTTTTCTGGCTGTTTCTACCACTTCTTTAACTGTAAATCCAACGCCATTTCCCAAGTTGAAAATATTACTGTCATTCCCTTTCCTTAAATATTCCATGGCAAGGATATGAGCCTGTGCAAGATCATTTACATGGATGTAATCCCTTACGCATGTGCCATCTTTTGTCTCATAGTCATTTCCAAAGATAGAAATATACTCTCTTTTTCCATTCGGCACCTGTAAGATCAGTGGAATTAGGTGTGTTTCCGGATTGTGAGCTTCCCCAATCTTTCCATTTGGATGTGCTCCACATGCATTAAAATAACGTAAGGATACAAAACGTAAATCATGGGCATTCGCTGTCCATTTAAACATCTTTTCCATGGAAAGTTTTGTTTCTCCATAACAGTTTGTTGGAACCGTGCGGTCTGTTTCAAGAATCGGAATCCGTTCCGGTTCTCCGTATGTGGCTGCTGTTGATGAAAATACAATCTTGTTGATGCCATGTGCAACCATACTTTCCAGCAATACTTCTGTTCCGCACAGGTTGTTATTGTAATATTTGAGCGGATTTACCATACTCTCACCGACCTGCGAATTGGCAGCAAAGTGAATCACTCCATCAATATCTTCTTTTTCAAATACAGAATCAATAAATGCCCTGTCCCGGATATCTCCCTGATAAAATTTTGCATCCGGGTGCACAGCCTTACGAAATCCTGTTTCCAGGTTATCTACTACTACTACATTTTCCCCTGCCTCGATCAGCTCATACACAGTATGAGAACCAATGTAACCAGCTCCACCTAATACTAAAATGCTACTCATAGATCATTTCTCCTTTTCTTTGTTTTCGTGATTATAATACTTTTATGCCACCATACTTACGGATCTTTAATACTTCACAGGAACCTTTTCCAAAGATTGTATCCATCTCCTTCTGGTAATCCGGAACTAAATAATTTGGAACAAATGCCTGTATGGTTCCTGCAAATCCTCCTCCATGAACTCTACATACACCTTTTTCTCCGAATATCACATCACTCAGTGCCAATGCAATAGACACGTTCTGATGTTGTACATCATGGCAAGTATAGACGTTCTGAAGATATTTAAAAGAAGAATCTCCGGATTCTTTCACATTCGCCAGGAATTTTGGAAAATTATCCTTTCTTAATGCATCTACTTCCTTTTTGACACGTTCATTTTCACATACAAAATGCAATGCCCGAAGTGCTGCACGATCTCCTGCCAGCTCACGTATCAAAGTAATATGGTTCAAAATCTCTTCTTTTGGCACTTCGCCAAGGAACTCTTTTCCAAAGCACTTAGCAGCCTGTTTCATTTCCTGTGGTATTGCCGCATAATCCGGCGTCAGGTCTGCATGTGACCCTTTTGTGTCTGTAATACATAAGCTATACCCATAAGCGTTCATATCAAAGTCAACCTGTTCCACAATCGGATTTTCCGGATCCGCAAAGTCAATATGCACCAGACTTCCTACTGAACACGCCATCTGGTCCATTAAGCCGCATGGTTTCCCGAAATATATATTTTCTGCATACTGACCAATCTTAGCAATTTCAATCGGAGTAACTTCACCATCATTGTACATATAGGATAGAATCGTCCCGATCAGTGTTTCAAAAGCAGCTGAGGAGGAAAGACCTGCACCAATCAGCACTTCACTGGTCACATATGCCTGAAATCCTCCGATCAGATGACCATTCATTTTCATCTTGGCAAGCACACCACGAATCAGAGCATTCGTGCTTCCTTCTTCTTCAATCTTTTTCTCTAGGTCATCTAGCCGAATCGTAATCAGGTTACTGTAACCATCCGACATCACTTTCACGAATGGTTCTTCCAGTTTTTTTACAACTGCGATTGCATCATTGTTAATGGACGCCGCCAGCACTTCCCCATGCTGGTGATCCGTATGGTTTCCGCCTATCTCACTTCTGCCCGGTGCACTGAATATTTCTATCTCGCCTTCACCAAAATATGCCCTGTAACTGTCGATTGCTTTCAAATACCGTTCTTTTTCCTGTGGGATTCGATTCGAATCAACGTACAATTCTGTTAATTTGTTATCAAAAGAATTTACATTCAATAATTTGATTGCTTCTTCTATTTTCAAAATACCACCCCTATATTGTTTTGTAATATGGAAAAAGCATTGTCTATCGAACACCGATCAGACAACGCTTTTTCCTGTCAAATTCTAATCCATGTCTGATGCATCTGTTACTTCGTCTGCAGTAATTCCTTTTTCTGCTTTCAGTTTCTTATTTGCACCTTCTACATTCATTCTTGAAAGCACAAACATGATCAACACATCAAAGATCAATGGAAGCCACAGATACATAAACTGCATCATATTAAGTGCAGACTGTGGCTGTGTTGCATTCGTTCCAACATAACCGCTGAATTCAAGCATCCAACCGACAACAGCAGTTCCAATACCTCCACCGATTTTTACACCAAGAGAAGTGCAAGAATACATCGTACCATCAATTCTCTTTCCCTGTGTAAGATAAGTGTATTCAGTGCAGGATGCGATAACTGCATTCATATCTCCCTGCCAAGGTCCCTGTCCTAATGCTGCAAGAGCTGTAAATGCCATCATAAGCGGAACACTACCCATATATCCGGCAACGACAACAAGTGCTCTACCGACAACTGCTAAGATATAACCTCTTAAGTTCAGTTTGTACATGCCTTTCCACTTACCAACTAAGGTTGGTGTGAAAATCAAGGCAATGATCAGAGGAATATTAACTGCCCACGCAAACTGTCCGAACAGATTCTTATTCTTCAGTACCCATGTCATATAATAAATACCGGCTCCAATCATGGCACTGTATAACTGCTGTAAAATGTAAGTTCCACAGATCATCATATAATATTTGTTTTTGATAAGAAGCTTAAATGCCTGTACCATTCCGTACTTCTCATCTTCATTTTTTACTTCTCCTTCGTTAAGTTCCTCTTCTGGAAGCTCCTTAACAGAAAGAGCAGAAATCGTATTTACAATAAGACCAATGATTGCATAAATAATGGCTACAGTTCTCCATGCAGCTGCGTCTCCACCACACTTATCGACAAATCCGACTGTAATTGCCTGAATCAGAAGGCTTGTCGAAAATGCAAAGATGAAACGGTAAGATCCCATCTGTACACGTTCTTTGCTGTTCTTTGTGATGAGTGATGTAAGTGCTGAGTATGCAATATTATTTGCGGTATAAAATACACCATTTAACAGTGTATAAGAGATAAAGAACCATGCATATTTAGCAGTTGTTCCCCAGCTGACTGGTACTGCAAAACAGCAGACTAATGTAATGGCACATCCAATATAACCATACAACATCCATGGCTTTGCTTTTCCCATCTTGCTGTGTGTCTTATCGATCATAGATCCAAAGAATATATCCGTAAAACCATCAAATAATTTTGATACGGCAATCAGGGTACCTACGACACCAGCAGCAAGTCCTACTGAGTCTGTCAAATAGACCATCATAAAAGATGTCAGGAACGCATAAACTACATTACCTGCGATATCACCCGAACCATATCCTATTTTGTTATACCATTTTAAATACTTTTTTTCTTCCATAGAATTCTTTTGCTCCTCATATTCATCGCACTTAGAATCTCAAGATGCCTAATTCTAAATTTTTTCGCTTTGTTTTTGTCTGATTGTTCTATATATCCGGACTTTACAAAACAATCAGACTCTCCTTCCTTGTTAACGGGTTACCTAAAACCTTATTATCCCTTTACATACGGAACCAGAGTAAACCGGAACCGGAATAATACATCATTAAATCGATACTGATCCAATACAACTGGACCACAACTGTTAGAACCTATTCCATTTAATGCATAGTCAACACAAAATACTACGCTGTCTGATTCTGTCAATTCATAATTATGCGTTTTCTTCTCAAGTTCTTCCTGTGTATAATAAGAAGCATTGAAGGAAAATGCCTTTTCCGCGGATGCCACAATTCCATATCGACTATTGTTAAGTTCTACATATTCGCAATCATAATGGCTTCCATTCTCCTGTGGACGGATATAATCTTCATGCAAATCCCCTATATTTGCCCGGTACAAACCGTGGCTTGCTGCCTGATGCTTATCACGATAGCTTTCCTGCGGTCCCATCCCAAAGTATCTGACATCTGCAAGTTTCTTATCCAAGAACATTCTCACACCAAATCTCGGAAGATCCGGGAACTCTCCATCTTTTGTGGCCTCAATATCTGCGTCTATTTTTCCTGCCGCATCTATTGTCCATGTAATCGTCACATCAAGAATCTTCTGCACTGTCTCTGCCACAACGGAAGCATGACTTGTAATCTTCACACCATGTTTTCCCTGCACAACCTCTGTCGTATAGGCTCTTGTATAAGCCTTATCATAGTGGGCTTTCCTCCATTCAGATTTGATGTACATATCGTTATCTGTTGGGGCTCTCCAGATATTTAACTCCATCGGATGGTTCAGATATTCCCGTCCTGCGAATTTCATCTCCGTGAAGAGTGCAGTACGTCGATCTATTGTATAAGCAAATTCACGACCTTTAATGTGAATCTGTGTATCATTTTCATTTACCTGTAATTCAGAATCTGCTGATGTTTTTTCCAGCCACTTCTCTGCCAGCTGGCATTTTGCGTCTTTCTGACTTACCTCGATTTCATCAAATCCCAGAATGTGGTCTTTCTCCAACAGTGGCATTTCTTTTTTCAACCGGTAAATAAGTTTCAGATAACATTTTCCATTCTCTGGAACATTGATATTCAGATTTATTTTTCCTTCACTATGTGGTGCCACAGAAACTTCTGCGAGTTTTCCTTTACTGATCACGAGTCCATCCTGTGTCAGTTCATAGCTGATTTTTACATAATCCTTCAGATCATCAAAATCCATATAGTTATGAAGAACCAGTTCCCCACTTTCTTTATCATAGGAAACAACCCTTGCCGGGCGATAAACATTCTTGTATTCCAAAAGTCCTGTGTGTACAGTTCTGTCCGGATATACTAACCCATCCATGCAGAAATTGCCATCATGAATTTCTTCTCCATGATCTCCTCCGTAGGCATAGATTTTCTTTCCATTCTCAGCAGTGCCATGAGCAATCGCATGATCACACCACTCCCAAACAAAACCACCACACATTTTATCGTTGTCCTGAATCAGCTGGAAATAATCTTCAAAATCGCCAGGCCCATTTCCCATGCTGTGGCAGTACTCTACCAGAAGGAATGGTTTGCTTCCGTCCTTGTCCAGATATTCCTGAATCTCGGAAAGTGCCGGGTACATACGACTATACACATCCAAGTTGCTGTAATCATATGTTTCATCATAATTACGATATCTTGCACTCTCATACTGTGTGATACGATCCGGATCAAATTTCTTTGTCCAAGCAAGTGCTTTTTCAAAGTTGCAGCCATAAGCACTTTCATTTCCCATAGACCACATGACAATACAAAAACGGTTTTTATCACGTTCTACCATGAGTTTCACACGGTCAACAATGGCTGCTTCCCATGCCGGATCATCTGCAATCTTTTCATTCCATCGTTTGAACCGGTTATAGTCTGTGTCTTCCTCTCGGTAAAGCATGAATGGACCATGTGCCTCAATATCCGCTTCATCTATCACCATAAATCCATATTTATCACACATTTCATAGAAGAATGGTGCATTCGGATAATGGCTGGAACGGATTGCATTAAAATTATGCTGTTTCATTAACGTAAGATCGGTTGTGATCTGTTCCACACTGATTGTAAATCCAGTAACTGGATCGGAATCATGACGATTGACACCACGGAATTTAATCTTCTGCCCATTTAAATATATAACCTGATCTTTAATTTCTATCTTTCGTAATGCGATATGATCTACAATTACCTCATTTTCCGTCTCAAGAATCAGTTGATACAGATATAGATTTTCTGTATTCCAAAGCTCCGGATTTGCAATCTCTAACACCGCTGTTCCTTCTTCGGCAATACTTCCTACTGCGACAACTGCTCCATTTTTATCTTCAATCGAAATTTTTACATTTGCTGGAGAGTAGAATTTCACATCAAGCTCTATCTTTGCAAGCATATCCTCAATCTTGGTTTTTATATGATAATCGCTGATTGCCTGCTCCGGACGTTTCAGAATATACACATCCCGGAAAATACCACTCATACGGAATTTATCCTGATCTTCCAGATACGAACCATCACACCACTTCATGACCAGAACTGCTATGCTGTTTTCTCCGTCCTGAAGGAGATCCGTAATATCAAACTCACTGGTCATATGGGAAACCTGGCTGTATCCTACATAAGAGCCATTGATCCATACATAAAAGCAACTATCTACGCCTTCAAAGTTCAAGAAGGCTTTTGGTGCATTTTCATCTTTGTGATAAACAAAGGTATGTGCATATGCTCCACATGGAATATCCTGCGGTACGTACGGTGGATCGAATGGGAACGGATACCGGATGTTTGTATACTGATGTGTGTCATATCCTGCCATCTGCCATACACTCGGAACCTGAATCTCATCAAAATTTTCTGTATCATAATCTTTCTCAAAGAAAGGGTCCTGAACATCATAGATGCTGTTAAAATACTGGAACTTCCAAGTTCCGTTCAATAACTGCATTCGGTCTGACTCTTCCCTGTGCTCCACCAGGTTATCCATTCTTTTGGATGCCGGAATATAATAGGCTCTGGCTGGCATTGTATTTTCATGCAGTACGCTTAAATCCTCATAATAACGTGGTACAATCATAAATAACCCTCCTTTAATACATATACATTTTTTTTACTTTGTTTTCCCACAGCAAACCTTGTTCTTTACTTTTATGTTTACGTTTCTTTGTTTTGCTATATATAGTTTATCCTAATCTGCAAAATATGTCTATGAATTGGATTAGACAAAATATGCACTAAATGATACAATAACAAGAAAAAAGAAAAGAGGTTCTGCCATATGTATATGAATACCGGTTATTTAAACCACTCCCATATGAATTTCAAAGACAAAAGTCGCCCACTGGTTGTAGGAAGCTGCGGTACTTACCGCCTTTTCAGCCATCCAAAGTTACCAACCTACCGTCCAAGGGGACGCCTGGATTATCAGATTATCTATATCACTGCTGGTTGTGGGCATTTTCATTTTGACAATGTGGATAACGAAACGATTGTCCCCGCCGGTAATATTGTACTGTACAGACCGAAGGAACTTCAGAAATATGAATATTATGGGAAAGATAAGACCGAAGTATACTGGATTCATTTTACAGGCAGCAATGTAAAAAATATCCTACGGCAATATGGATTCCCGGATAAAGAGCGTGTATTTCAGGTCGGAACCTCTATGGAATACGAACAGATTTTCAAGCGCATTATCATCGAGCTTCAGCGTTGCCAGGATAATTATGAAGAAATGCTTGTCCTTCTGCTCCGTCATCTTCTTATCATCTTTCATCGGGAACTGACCAGGGAACATATCTTAAAAAATGAATATCTGGATCACGAGATGGATAACGCCGTTACCTTTTTCAGTGAAAATTATAACCAGAATATTAGCATAGATGATTATGCTGCCTCACGAGGAATGAGTGTCAGCTGGTTTATCCGGAATTTCAAAAAATACACCGGTTCCACACCAATGCAATTCATCGTTGGAATCCGAATCAACAATGCTCAGATGTTACTTGAAACAACAACCTATTCCATCAATGAAATCTCTAAAATCGTCGGATATGATAACCAGCTGTATTTCAGTCGGCTTTTCCACAAGCTGAAAGGATATTCACCGAGAGAATACCGAAAGCTGAGAAACAAACTCTGAAATCCATAAAGAGGATACCACGGAATCATCAGGTCAATGATTTCGTGGCATCCTCTTCTCTCTTTTCTATTCTATTCTTATTTTATGAACTCAACCGAATAATAATACATATACTC
>JALFGN010000124.1 GCA_022777285.1 Blautia sp. | reverse complement strand
GCAGATGACGTGATAAATGCCAGGATCTCATCATATGAGCGGCGGCTGGATTCTAATGCTTTTAGAAGTTCATCTCTCTGATATGCTTTTCGTATATCGTATAACTTTTTCAGTTCATCCACCGCTTTTTCATGAGCTTCTCTTGTTCTTGCTACTTTTGCTTCAGCCTGTTCTATTTTAAATTCCAATGTTTGCTCACTGTTTCTACGCATTCTTGCCATTTTTTCTTCTCCTTTAGTCCTCGTCCGTCCTGTCTTGCAGTATCTTTTCGATTTCTTTTGCCTGGTTCCGTACATTTCCTTCGTTTAAACCGAATGCGTCCAGGATGGTCTTCTGTGTGGCTGTGACGGCATGATCCAGCCTGTAAAATCCATCCAGATGCCTTATCATGACAATCTTTTCCAGTTCCTTCAGTGCTGCCGGTACTGTCATATAATTTGGTTTCTTCAGCATCTTTTCGCATTTATCTTTCAATGCGGTATAGATCCTGCTTCGCAGGATCAGTGCTATAAACTGAATGAATATCTTGGAGGAAAGTGCTTCCTCTGCACAAACCCGCATGCTCTTATTTCCAAGATAAGACTTGTCACTTCGAAATAGTTTTTCTGATGCATCTCTGCTCTTATAGATATCTATCGCTTCTTTTGCTGTCATGTTATCCGATGATACGATAGCAAAATATCCGGCAAGGGATAGCTCTTTTTCTACCGCCATCGTGTTTTCTTCAGCCAGTTTCAGCGTTTTTCCATCTTGCTCAAAATGCAGATAGAAATATTTCCTGATCTCCGAACCAAAAGCTGTACATTCTTTTCCGATACATTTGTTCAGATATTCTTTCAAACGACGTATTTTCTGTTTGATCTCCTGCTTTTCCCCATAAGCTCTGCCATCACTGTAGTAGATATGGATATGCCTCTTTTTCTGATCTCCTTCATACAGATACTGTTTGACGGTTGTGCCGTATACATCATATCTGTCATTATACTTTGCCCTGCTGTTTTCAAATTTTCCGTAATTTTCCAGTATGATATCACTGATGAATTCCTTCATTCCTTTGACCATGATCAGAAAGCTGTAACCATTCTGTTCCATATAGGATAGATTTTTTCTGCTGAAATATCCTCTGTCCAGGATAAATCCAAGATTGCGGTATCCATATCCGTGTGCTTTGTCTATCATGCAGGTTAACTGAGAAACATCATTGATACTTCCCGGATACATTTCATAAAAAAGTGGTTCCCGGTTCGCTGCATCATAGGCAACAGAATAATTAAAGATCGGAAGTCCTTCATCAATTTTAGCTTTTCCATACTCCACAAGATCGATATCTCCAGCCTGACAGTTCTTATTTGTTGAATCATAGGAAATATAGATCCTTTGTCTCTTATTTCTGGATTTATTCCAGCTGTTCAGAAACCCCACTGATTGTTCTGGTTTGATCTTCTGGAGAAAATCCGAGACTTTAGAATCTGTATATATCCTCATATCTGGCGTAAAAAGAGCATGATCGTATGCATAGTCCGGATAATACTGACCGGCATTGTTTTCAGCAATGATGCTGTAGCAGGCCAGATCCAGAAGAAATCCCGCATCCTGATCATCCATATATTCGCCTAATGTTTCCCTCAGCCTGCAGTCCTGGATCACCTTGTGCAGTACGACATAAGGACCAATATTGAGGTATGGACTTCTATCTGAACGACTGATCTCTTTCGGGATCTCTGCTTCCGGAAAATACTTCAGGAAGTTTTCGTTTGGCGTCATCTTATTCGGATCATCCGGATCCACCCTGCCAATAGAGGCACGTTTGGGATAAGTGTATTGCTTGACCGGGTCGTAAATGCGGTCGTATTCATACTCTATGTATGTGTGTCCTCCACGATTTTTTCGTACAAGTTTTCCAGGAACAACCGGAATGTCAACCTTAAATTTCAGGAACATCTGGACCTCCATCCTCCTAGATAATCTCTCATAATTATAGGGTATAAATACCCTTTAATTATTTTATCATAAAATCCGGTGATTTGCAAGCAAAATGCTCGAAAACCCCGGATTTTCAATGTTTTTTAGATTCTGCATTTTACCCAAAACCTGTTTAGGGGACATTTTTCAGGAAGTTCACATTTTGGGATTGCCTCCACAAAATATCTGCGCAGATGTGCCCAACAGCAGCAGCGTTTGATATCTGGCAGATTATTATACCCCTGATAACAATCCGTCTCAAGATAGCCCTTGAATCCTTTCAGGAATTCTTCGGCATTGAACTTAGCTCTGGTCTCAGTGTATTTGTAGAGGATGATTGGTGGCAGTCCATCTTCTCCCGTTCGAAAAAGCCACATATAAGAATCCGTTTCCGCCTTCCGCTCCGGTTCTTTCAGAACCTGAACCCTGGTTTC
>JALFGN010000110.1 GCA_022777285.1 Blautia sp. | reverse complement strand
CAGCTATTATTTTGGAAAAGATGCTTATGAAAATATGATTAAGGACAGCAAGTACACATCCAATAAAGAGTTACTAACAATTCCAGGGGCTGTTCATACAGATCTTTACGATAATCTGGAGGTGATTCCATTTGATAAAATTCAGAAATTTTTTGGGTCAATCATTTTTTTCGTGGGATTGACGTTACCACGTTATAGGTTTTCTAAGCCGTCCGCCAGCCTTGACATGAACCTCAGGTAATGCGTAGGGTAATCACCCCGACGGCGAAGAACTCAAGAACAGTTGTGATTTGTGAGCCGTCGGGATCAGGCATTGTAGCATTGCCTGAGAACCATGTAAAGGCCAAGCCCTAAAGGGTGGCTAGGTTTTCCCCTCCGACTCAGGAGCCTTAGAACAGTTGTTGCTTTTGCTCCAGTATTAATTGAATAAAAAAGGATCTTCCGTTAAGATTGGAATAAACGTTTTGGCCGACGTATTTTACCCAATCGAAAGGAGATCCTCTGTCTTGGATTATATACGAAAAGAAGCGAATGGACAATTAGCATTTACTCAATCTACCGATTTTTTAAAGATTCCTTCCTGCCTTTACGGCTTTCATAATGAATCTACTTCTGTTAAGACCGCTAAATCAGGTCGGACAGTGTTTTGTTTCGAAGGATCTCTTGATGCATCAGAGGAAAATCTTCTTTGTTCCTGCGGATCTAAGATGCATGTAAATAATCATCCTTCTATAAATCTGAGACATCTTCCCTTTGGTGGCAGCCTTAGCTGCGTGACCTTTACACGCAACCAGTATGCCTGTCCAAAGTGTGGATCTACAAAGATGCAGTTTATCTCTTTTAAGGCTCCTGGTCATATGATCACAGAAGAACTGTATCAGTATACCCGGGATCTACTCGCTTCCGGTGTTTATACAAACAAGGAAGTGGCTGAACTTACCGGCCTTGGTAAGAATACCGTAAAGGATATCGATAAAGAGAGACTCCGGGAACTGTATACTACTAATGATGGAAAGCTGATCAAGCCGGAAAAACCCGCGAAATTTCTGGGTATTGATGAGTTCAAACTGCATAATGGTTACCGATATGCGACCCACATCATCGATATGGAAACCGGGCATATCCTTTGGATTGCCGGTGGTAAGAAAAAGCAGGTTGTATATGACTTTATCGAGCATGTCGGTCTGAAATGGATGGATCAGGTCGAGGCAGTTGCCTGTGACATGAACTCCGATTTTCAGGAAGCTTTCGAGGAGAAGTGTCCTCATATCCAGCCGGTATTCGATTACTTTCATATCGTAAAGAACTTTAACGACAAGGTTGTAAGCGAAGTCCGCAAAGACGAGCAGCGACGACTCTATGAAGAAGGTAATGTCGAAGCAGCCAGAGCATTAAAGAAGACTCGCTATATCCTGATGTCTTCCAGAAAAACGCTTCAATCCAAGGATGCCGATGCCAGAGAAGAACGTCAGATTCACAAAGGGAGCAGTCTGTTCAAAACTGACAGTATTGTCCGTAAGGAAGGATACGAGGAACGCTATGACGCACTGCTTCAGGAGAACCAGCTGCTATTTACTCTGGACCTGATCAAGGAAAAGCTTAACCTGGCTTATTCTCGGAAAGATGAGGCCATTATGGCAGAAGACATCATCAGTATTATGGATATGTGCAAGGCAACGGGCAATCCACACTTCCTGTGGTTTGAGCGTCTGCTTAGCAACCACTTTGAGGGCATTATCGCCCACGCAACTTATGATATCTCAGCTGCAAAGATTGAAGGTATCAACAACAAAATCAAGACTCTTCGCAGACAGGGATACGGATATCCTGATGACGAATATTTCTTTCTGAAGCTATTCGATATGAGCCGACAGAGCTACGAGAGGAATCGGAAATCCCACAAAATTTGTGATTGAGCCTTTTTTCCAGTTCAAAATGATGCAAAATATTTTTTAAATAGTTATCCACAAAAGCGTTTTCTGTGAGAGTAATTCTTTTTACCAAAGAGAAATCCTTTGCAGAGCCTGTGGATAACAGTCATGAGTATCTC
>JALFGN010000102.1 GCA_022777285.1 Blautia sp. | reverse complement strand
CGGTGCTGCAGAAGGTTCTGTTTCTGGACTTGCCGGTTCTGCTTACGGTATTGCCTGTGCCTTATCTACTGTAATGGTTGCCCTGTTTCTGAACAATTTCATTTACAATCATGGATATATGTCCATGGCAGACTATACCAGAGAACGCTATCGCAATGAAATTCCAGGAACCATTTATGATTTGAGTACCGCACTTTCTTCCATCGGCCTGATTGCAGGACAGATTATGGCAGGAAAAGCATTATTTGAGGCATTGGATCTTCCTGGAAATGCAGGCGCCATTGCTATTGCCGTAGTCGTCCTGTTATATTCACAATTATCTGGTCTTTGGGGTGCTTTTGCAACTTCTGTTATTCAGACTATCGTTATTTTAATCGGTCTTATCGCTACTACAGTTGTTTTATTCGTAAGAGGAGCAATCGGTGATATGAGCGCTGCCATTGAAGCCGGGACTCTTGCAAGTTCTTCTTTGGATATGAGTGGTCTGTCAGCAGCAGGTTTTGCGGGTATGATGCTTCCTCTGCTGTTTGGCATGGTAACAGATCAGCCTACATACCAGCGTGTAAACTCTGCCAAAAGTGCAAAAATTTCACGTATTGCATGCTATCTCTCTTGCCTCGTTATGATTCCTCTGGCACTCATGCCGGCTTTTATCGGTTCCTATGGAGCATATAAATATGGAACCAATGGAAACAGTGCATTTTTTGATATCATCTTAAATGAATTGCCTGCTATTGTATGTGCTTTGATTATTGCAGCTGTCCTGGCAGCAGTAATGTCTACCATTGACTGCGGACTGATTACCATGTCGACTGTCCTTACCAGAGATATCTGGCAGGGTGCATTAAAGAAGAATCCATCCGAAGCCCAGTTAAAGAAAATTACGCTGGTTGTTAATATTGGATTTATGTTTACGTCCACTGCACTGGCACTTTCAGCAAGCAGTATTTTAGGATTATTAAATTCTGTATACTCCTTCCTAGCAGCAGCATGCTTTGTTCCTTTTGTAGGTGGGGTTATATGGAAAAAAGGAGATGCAAAAAGCGCTGTAACAGCTTCTGTCGTAGGTGTATTGACAGTTCTTGTCAGCTGGATTCCGGGTGTTGTATTCCCATTTGGAAACATTATCCCAGGAAGCCTTTTCCCAATCATCCCCTCAGCAATTGCTTATTTTCTTGTAAGTCTGATTCCTTCCAAGGTTTCCAAATAAACGGTTGTATTATAAAATGCTATGGGCTTTTTTATTGGGTGGAAAGCATCGACTTGCATACGTGATATGTTTCTCGATGCAGAAATCTATTATAAACACTTATTGGAAAGGAAGTCCATAAATGACATGATGCCACAAAACTATATGCTGCAATTGATTGACAAGGCAATTAATTGGAAATTTATTTATGATCTTGTTAAAGAAACCTGGTGTTGGGTTTTATGCCCAACACCAGGTTTGTCTACAGGCAGAAACACTTTTTGCTTCTATCAAATAAGATAAACAGACGCTTCATAAGGACGCATCACTCTGTTCTCCAGTTTTCCTCCGTCCTTGTAATTATCTATGAGCAATTCTGCTCCTTCTCCTGAAATCCCTTCCGGTACACAGAAATCTACCGTTTCTTCTGTAAAATTCAAAACTACAAAGAGTTTCTTTCCTTCAAAGTTCCTCTCATAAATATACAGTTTTTCATTCTCCGGTTCATATTCTTTAAAATCACCATAGACTGCGACTTCATTTGCTTTCCTCATACGAATCAGATCCTGCATATAGTGGAAAATGGAATCTGGATCTTCCAGTGCCTCTTTGACATTGATTTCTTTATAATTGGGATTTACTTTGATCCATGGTTTTCCCGTGGTAAAGCCAGCATTTTCGGAATCGTCCCACTGCATCGGAGTTCTTGCATTATCTCTTGCACGGAAATGAATACCATCCAGTGTTTTTTCCGGATCTTCTGTCCCATTCACTACATAACGTTCCCAGTAGTTTCTGATTTCCACATCATCATAATCCTGAATATCATCGAAATATACATTGGTCATTCCGATTTCTTCGCCTTGATAGATATAAGGTGTACCCTGCATGGTCATAAGCATGGTGTACAGCATCTTCTGGCTTTCTTTCCGGTACTCTTTATCATTCCCTCTTCGTGATACAGTTCTTGGCTGATCATGATTTGTCCAGTAAAGACTGTTCCATGCTTTTCCTTCCAGCTGTCTCTGCCATTTGCTGAAACATGCCTTCAGCTCTGGAAGCGGCACTTTTCTGTAGCTGAATCTTGTCTCTCCATTATCGATCATATTCTGTTCAAACTGGAAGACCATTCCAAGTTCTGTTCCTTCATTATTGGCATAACGCAGGGCTTCTTCGATGCTGACATCTGCAGTTTCTCCTACTGTCATGATATCATATTTCGACAATACCTCGCGGTTCATTTCCTGAAGAAATTCATGAATGCGGGGACCATCCTGAAAATGTTCTTTTCCTGTGATTTCTGCAGGTTTTCCGTCCGGCAGTCCCGGTACTTTGGAATACATATTGACTACATCCATACGGAAGCCATCACAGCCCATATCCAGCCAGTACTTCATCATATCATACACTTCATAACGTACGTTCGGATTTTCCCAGTTCAAATCCGGCTGTTTTCTTGAGAAAATATGGAGATAATACTGATCCGTCTCCTTATCGTATTCCCATGCAGGCCCATAGAAATAAGAGGTCCAGTTATTTGGCTCTTTTCCGTCTTTTCCATCTCTCCAAATATAATAATCGCGGTACGGATTGTCTTTTGATTTTCTGGATTCCATAAACCAGGCATGTTCATCGGAAGTATGATTCACTACCAGGTCCATAACCAGTTTCATTCCTCTTTTATGAATCCCTTCAAGCATGGTACGGAAATCTTCCAATGTGCCGAATTCATCCATAATATCTCTGTAATCAGAAATATCATATCCATTATCATCATTTGGAGATTTGTAACAGGGAGAGAGCCAGATCACGTCAACGCCCAACTCTTTCAGATAATCCAGTTTGCTGATGATTCCGGGAAGATCCCCGATTCCATCCCCGTTCGAATCCATAAAACTTCTTGGGTATATCTGATATACCACCGCTTCTTTCCACCAGGCTTTTTTCATAATTGTTCTTTTTCCTTTCTGTTTTTCTCTCATCAAAATAGCTGTTTCTATTTTATTCTTTTACTGCACCATTTGCAATACCTGCGACAATTTGTTTTTGGAACAAAAGAACAATCAGAAGCGTAGGAATTACAACCACTACCGTTGCAGCCGAAATTTGACTCCAGAATATGGTAAACTGATCTTTCAGATAACTCAGACGTACAGGCACTGTCTGTATTTTTTCATCAATATTCAGCGTACAGGACAACAGATATTCATTCCATGCTGCTATAAAGCTCATAATTGCTGTTGTAAATACACCAGGTGCCGCAATCGGAAAAATAATTCTCCATAGCATCCCCCATGTAGAACATCCGTCAATTTTCCAATGGCTCTCAACATTCCTTTTTCAAAAATTACTACTTTATAGTTTTCTATTGTTGGATTTTCTGCAATAATTCGATAACAATTTGCACCAAAAATCTCGGATTCCGGTTTAAAGGAACTATTCAGAATCCAGAAGAAAGGAAATACTGTAATTAACAAAAAGCCACAACAAATATCCAGCATACAATATGAAACGTTTTATTCTTACTCATTTTCCTTCCTCCCTTCTTAATCGTTACTGATTACTTCAGCACCAAGTACTTTCACATAAAGAACTGCAATAATGGCTACGCATACTGCCATTCCCATAACTACTACCGAGCCATATCCATAATTACTCTGCCCAAACATCAGCTTATATGCATACACAGACAGAGATTCTGTTCCGTTTCCTGGACCGCCTCCTGTCAAAATCGCAATCAGATCGTATACACGGAATGCATCCAAAGTACGGAATAATAAGGCTACCAGAAGACTCGGTTTCATCAATGGCAATGTAATTTTAAAGAATGTAGTAAAAGGACCTGCTCCATCAATCGCAGAACTTTCATACAGTCCTCTGTCAATGACCTGAAGTCCGGCCAAAAGCAGCAATGCCATATAAGGAGTTGTTTTCCATACGTCAGAAATAACAATAGAAGTCATAGCTCCTGATGAAGTAAGAAGCATAGCGGACTGTTTGGAAATCAGACCAATACTTGAGAAAATTTTTGAAATCACACCATAACTTCCATCATACATATAACTCCAGATCATTGCTGATACTGCTGTTGGAATTGCCCATGGAATCAATACTGTTGTACGGATTGCCCCGATCCCTTTAATCGCTTTATCCATGATTAATTCTTCATACATCCGACTCTGAATAAAGAAACAGGGACGGCTGCGGCAAATTGAGCCGCATCCGTCCCTGTTTCTTTATTCACGCCGTTTCTTCTGCAAAATTCCCTGTATAGAGCTGATAATATTTTCCTTTTTCTTCCATCAGCTGCTCATGGGTTCCCCGCTCAATGATTCTTCCCTGTTCCAGAACCATAATGCAGTCTGAGTTGCGAACAGTAGACAGACGATGGGCAATTACAAAGGTTGTCCTTCCTTTCATCAGACGGTCCATGCCCTGCTGTACCAGCGTTTCTGTTCTTGTATCAATAGAAGAGGTCGCTTCATCCAGAATCAGTACCGGTGGATCTGCAACAGCCGCTCTTGCAATGGACAAGAGCTGTCTCTGTCCCTGGCTTAAGTTTCCTCCGTCTCCGGACAGAAGGGTATGATAGCCTTCCGGCAGTCTGCGGATAAATCCATCTGCATTGGCCAGTCTTGCTGCTGCCATACATTCTTCATCGGTGGCATCCAGTCTTCCATAACGGATGTTATCCATAACAGTACCCGTAAATAAATGGGTATCCTGCAATACGATTCCAAGTGAACGACGAAGATCTGCTTTTTTTATCTTATTGATATTAATGTTGTCATAGCGGATCTTTCCATCCTGAATATCATAAAAACGGTTGATCAGATTGGTTATCGTTGTTTTTCCCGCTCCCGTACTTCCTACAAAAGCAATCTTCTGTCCAGGTTCTGCATACAGTTTCACATCATGGAGAACCATCTTTTCTTCTGTATAGCCAAAATCCACACTGTGGAACGTTACATTTCCCTCCAGTTTTGTATAAGTCACCGTTCCTTCTGCTTTATGTGGATGTCTCCATGCCCACAGACCGGTTCGTTCACTGGTTTCTGTCAAAGTACCGTCCGGCAGTTCTTTTGCATTCACCAATTCTACATATCCTTCATCCATCTCCGGTTTTGCATCCAGAAGACGGAAAATACGGTCTGCGCCTGCCATAGCCATAACAATGCTGTTCATCTGCTGGCTGACTTGTGTTACCGGCTGGGTAAAGTTCTTATTTAAAGTAAGGAAAGAAACCAGAGTTCCCAGTGTGATTCCGGAAAATCCGCTGATTGCCAGAGCTGCACCCAGTACAGAACAAAGTACATAACTGATATTGCCCAGATTTCCATTTACAGGCATCATAATATTGGCAAAGGTATTGGCCTTTTGTGCGCTCTCCCGCAATTCCTCATTGATTTTTTTGAATTCGGAAATGCTCTTTTCTTCATGGCAAAATACCTTTACGACTTTCTGCCCTTCCATCATCTCTTCAATATAACCGTTTACTTTTCCAAGATTCATCTGCTGTTCGCCAAAGTATGTTCCGGATCTCGCAGCCAGTTTTTTCGTTACAGTCATCATAACACCTACCATAAGCAAAGTAAGAATGGTAAGCGGAATGTTCAGAACTATCATGCTGATCAATGTCATAACAATGGTGACCAGAGAGTTCAATACCTGGGGAATACTCTGCCCCATAAGCTGACGCAGCGTATCCACGTCATTGGTATATACAGACATAATATCTCCATGTGGATGGGTGTCAAAATATTTAATTGGCAGCGATTCCATATGCGTAAATAATTCCACACGAAGTTTCCGCATGGTTCCCTGGCTGATATATACCATGATTTTATTGTAAGTCAGTGCAGAAATAACACCAATCCCAAAGATGCCGGCCAGTTTCACCAAAGCATGCATCAGTGGGGTAAAGTCCGGAACTTCCTCTCTTGTCATCGGCAAAATATAATCATCGATGAGTTTCTGCATAAACAAAGTTCCTTCCAATGTGGCAAATGCCGTGATCAGAATGCAGGCCACTACAATTGCAAATGGAAGTTTATAATTCACCAACATATATCCAAGTGTCCGTTTCAGGGTCTTTCCGGGTTTCCCCTTGATGCCGCCCGGCATACTTCCCTTGGAACCGCCCGGCATGTTTTTCGGTCCATGCATCACTGCTCACCTCCCGCCTGGTCGAAATCTCCTCCGCCTCGAATCTGCGTATGGTAGATTTCCTGATAAATTTCATTGTTCTTCAAAAGCTTCTCATGAGTATCGAATCCATTTACCTTTCCGT
This sequence comes from Blautia sp., assembly GCA_022777285.1. GTDB lineage: Bacteria > Bacillota > Clostridia > Lachnospirales > Lachnospiraceae > Blautia. The sequence goes on along the minus strand of JALFGN010000102.1, from coordinate 31,256 downwards.
CATCCAGAACCAAAATCCGGTCTGCATCCTGCACACTGGAAATCCTCTGTGCAATGATCAGTTTTGTGGTATCCGGAATCATCTGACGAAAAGCCGAACGGATTTTTGCATCTGTAGCCGTATCCACTGCACTGGTAGAATCATCGAGAATCAGAATCTTCGGTTTTTTCAGAAGTGCCCTTGCAATGCAAAGACGCTGTTTCTGTCCACCGGATACATTCGTTCCACCCTGTTCAATATACGTATGGTACTGATTCGGAAATTTTTCGATAAATTCATCTGCGCAGGCCTGTCTGCAGGCTTCCATACATTCTTCTTCTGTCGCCTGCTCATTTCCCCAGCGAAGATTGTCCAGAATCGTTCCGGAAAACAATACGTTTTTCTGAAGCACTACCGATACCTGGCTGCGCAGTTCTTCCAGATCATATTCCCGTACATCTTTCCCGCCTACACACACCGTTCCTCTGGTTGCATCATACAATCGGCTGATTAGATTCACCAGACTGGATTTTCCGCATCCGGTTCCTCCGATGATACCAATAGTTTCACCCGAACGAATATGCAGATCAATATCTCTTAACGTATCTTTCTCTGCATCGGAATGATAGGTAAATTCTACGTGATTGAAGTCAATACTTCCATCGGAAACTGTTTTTACCGGATTCTCTGGATTCACAATATCGGCTTTTTCATTCAGCACTTCCGCAATTCGTCTTCCACTTGCAATACTGAGCGTTGTCATGACAAAAATCATAGAAAGCATCATAAGGGACATCAAAATCGCCATAATGTAGCTGAACATCGAAGTCAATTCTCCTGTGGTGAGATTTCCTGCCGTGATAAACCGTGCTCCGAACCAGGATAAAGAAATAATACAGAAATAAACGACCAGCATCATAACCGGTCCATTATAAGCCAGGATTCCTTCTGCTTTTACAAATAGCTTATATACATTCCAGGCTGCTTTTGTAAATTTTTCATTTTCATAATCTTCCCGCACAAAGGCTTTTACCACACGGATTGCAGATACATTTTCCTGCACACTGGCATTTAATGCATCGTACTTTTTAAACACCTGATCAAAGATTTTCATTGTGGTTTTTACCACCACGATCAGAAATACTGACAAAACGACTATGGCAATAACAAAGATTCCGCTCAATCTTGCATTGATAAGAAAACACATGATAATACTGCAGACCAGGGTAAAAGGCGCACGCACGGCAATCCGCAGCAGCATCTGATACGCATTCTGCACATTTGTTACATCCGTTGTCATACGTGTAACAAGGCCGGCTGTACTGAACCGGTCAATGTTGGAAAAAGAAAAAGTCTGTATATTCTCATACATGGCATCCCGCAGATTGCAGGCAAATCCCGCAGATGCATCGGCTGCATATTTTCCTGCCAGAACTCCAAACAACAGACTGAACATGGCGGTTACCAGCATAATGAAGCCATAAAGACCTATGATTCTCATATTCCCGGCTGTGATTCCCTGATCAATGATCGCAGCTGTAATAAATGGAATCAAAACCTCCATCACCACTTCAAGGGCCGCAAAGAGAGGCGTAAGCAGAGAAGGTTTTTTATATTGCTTTACTTGTTTTAATAAGGTTTTCAGCATTCTTCGATCCTCCTTTTATTCTTTTTTATTGTTCACTCTTTAAAAATTTTTACATAAATTTCATTGAATGTAAATTCAAAAAATGTTATCATTGATAAATATTCTTAATTAATAGAAAGGTACCTTTTCCTTATGAATACTGTACAACTGGAATGTTTCCTTGCTGTGGCAGACAATCTGAGTTTTGCCAGAGCTGCCGAACAACTGCACATTACCCAGCCTGCTGTAACCCATCAGATCAGTTCTCTGGAAAATGAACTGAATGTAAAGCTCTTTCGCCGTACCACCCGCACCGTAGCCCTTACCAATGACGGATGGACTTTTTGTGGTTATGCACGTACCATCTTAAAAACAACCGATCAGGCAAAAGCAAGGCTTTCCGGCCAATACGAAGACCGGATTCAGAGCTTTTCCATTGGCTGTCACACTCCTTTTGAACTGAATATTCTTCCTCCGGTATTAAAATCCCTGTGCAACGAGTTTCCTTCTATTCATCCGGATCTGAAGATGGTACCTTCCCAGGCGCTTCGTAATCTCCTTCAGGAAGAATCCATTGATGTGATGCTTGGTTTCTATGATGAAAAAGAAACCAAGGGCAACAATACTTATGTGGAACTTGGAAAAAGCGGAATCGTCTGTGCGGTAACTGGCGAACATCCACTTGCCCAAAAATCTTCCGTCACTTTAAAAGATCTGGAAAAAGGGACCATGGTTGTCTGTGATCCGGAACGAATTCCTTCTGTGATCGGACAGCTGCAGGGGCAGTTACTGGGAAGCCGGACCTCTTCTGAAACCTTCTTCGGAGACAATCTGGAATGCACCCTTGCGTTTGTCCGGTCAGGCATCCGTTTCTGTCTGCTTCCGGATTTTCCTTTTATGCAGCAGGAAAACCTGATTTATCTGCCGGTTGAAACAGAACACACGATTTCCTTCGGTCTTTATCACAAGACTGCCAATAACCATACCATATTAAAATCTTTTATCAAAATCCTACAAGCTTGTTTTTAAAAAAATAAGGAGTTCTGTTCTATGACAGACACTCCTTGTTTTCTTTGTTTTCTTTTTTAAACCGGTACATCCTTTCATCTGCCAGATTCAAGATTTTGTCAAAGTCTTCTTCCTTTTCGTTTCCGTTTATATCCACCAGACCATAACTGAACGATGCAGAATATGGTTGATCGTTTTCTTTTCTGAACACTTCCCGTACTCTTTTGATTTTTTCTTTGATGACCAGAAAATCCGCATTCGGCATCAACAGACAGAATTCATCTCCCCCTACTCTGGCAAAGATGTCCGTATTACGGAAGAATCTTTGTATGCATGTAACAAACCTGTGAATATATGCATCTCCTTCCAGATGCCCGAAATTGTCATTCACAAATTTTAAGCCATCCAGATCCATATAGCAAAGAAGCAGATTCTGTTTTTCCTCCAATGCTTTTTTCATATATTCCTGAAAATACATCCGGTTATAAATACCTGTTCCTGCATCATAATAAGCTTTACTGCTCAGTTTTTCTGCTTCTTTTCTGTCTTCTGTAATATCTTCAATAACATGTACATGGGCATTGCGGTTTTTCCAATGGATGGGAAACGTTGTGATCCGGAAAAATCCATGCTCCCAGTCCCCCGTCTCCCAGATTGTCTCTTTCGCGCCATCCTGCCACTGACAGTTCATAATTGCATCCTGAAAGCCCAGTCGGCCATAACAGTGTTTGCATTTCACATTCATAATTTCTTCTTTTTCATCGTGTTTATTACAGAAAAGCGTCTCTCTGCTGTCTGCATCTATAACAAGAATCCATTCGTTTCTTTTTCTTGTCATCTCCATAAAAAGCTGATTGTATCTCTGCAATTTCTCTGCTTCTTCTTTCAGCTGTGTTTCCCGTTCCTTCAGCTGCCGGATCATCGTATTAAACGCATCGGAAAATTCTCCCAGATATGACACATGCTGAGAATAATCCCCTGCTGTCACCTGTTTTGCCTGCCAGGTCAGGTGATTCAGATTGGCATGAAGATTTTTCAAATTGGCGCACAGAAAATTATCTCTGGACGGATACGGTCCCGACAGATTTCCCTTTGATAAATTTTCTGAATAAGTCAGGAGTTCTTCAATTGCACGCTGAAGAAACTGCATCCCTTCTCCAAGATTCTGATAGGAAGGTTCCAGTTCTTCAAGATCCAACTTTTGAATTGGCCTTTCGTATAAAATACTTCTTAAATATTCAAATAACAAACGGCAATTGCTTTCACAGTCTTTCTTGTTCATTGCTCGCTCCCGTCCGATTGTTGTCTGGCACAAAATCTGCAGACCCGGTCTCCTGTAGCCCAACAGTCTGTTTCCACCACAACATAGTCTTTCTTAAAATAGGAAGATAAGATACCCGCCAGAAATCCTTCATCATAATTGCAGACTGTCTCTCCCAATAAAGGAAGTCCGGAACAATCTGCATCTTCGGATACCGTCAATACGATTTTACCGGCTTCTTCGTCAAAATATTCCATCCGCAAGACACCAATTTTCAATTCTTCCATCTTGCTCTGTAAAGAAGCAAGAAATACATTTTGCTCCAGACTGGTATCCAGAAAATGTTTTGCAAAATAAACGCCGGCACGATATCCTGCATCCCGGAAAATCCGAATCTGTTCTTCTGTCCCAAATCGTTCTGTCAGCTCTTCTTTCAGTGAGTACTCCATCAGTCTGTATACAGCAACCGGCAGCTGACTTCCCAGATTTTCTCTGCCTCCTACATTGTAATTCATATATTCTTCCAGAAACATCTGTTTTTTGTTTTCTTTCAAAAAAATATTATCAGACATGTCGTTTCCTCTTTCCAATTTTTTTAATTCTAACATATATCTTACAAAAGAAAAAGAGAGAAATCCTTTTTGTAAGAATTTTCTCTCTTTCGTACTTTTTATTTCTTTTCTTTTTCCCGCTCTTTATCCAGCTTCACATTTCTGAAATACAGTACCATATCAATGGTAATCTCTGTAATATTCAGGAAATAGAAGGCCCATGCAAGGAAGAAAATCCATCCTCTTTCCGGATTCTGTCCGTACTGGATAAACTTGTTCATGATACCGAACACATAACCGATCCAGATAAATACTTCAAAAAACAAACTTTTTCCTTTTGCAGTTCTGGAAATCCAGGATTTCCGGATTGAAATCGGCCATGACAGTCCAAAGCAGAGGATCATCAGAGCCTCAAGCAGATTGCAGATTGTTTCCATTTCCATTTTGCTTTACTCCTCTTCTGTGTTATGCTGCGCAAGATAGGCAGCTCTTCCCTCATCATAAAGGTTCTTTCCTTCGCTGTCAATAATGACAACCAGAGGCATGTCTTCCACATACAATTTTCTCAGTGCTTCTGCACCCAAGTCTTCGTACGCAATCAATTCCGCCTTTTTGATACATTTTGCCAGAAGTGCACCGGCACCTCCAATGGCACCAAAGTAAACGCCATGATATTTTTTCATAGCTTCTACTACTTCCGGAAGACGTGCACCTTTTCCAATCATTCCTCGTGCTCCTACAGACATCATAGTCGGTGCATACGCATCCATACGGCCACTGGTAGTCGGACCTGCGGAACCAATCACCTGTCCCGGTTTTGCAGGTGTCGGACCTACATAATAAATGGTGGCATCGGTCGGATCAAACGGAATCGCTTCTCCTTTTGCAAGGGCTTCACACATCCGCTTATGTCCTGCATCCCTGGATGTGTAAATGGTTCCTGTGAGAAGTACCCGGTCTCCTGCATGAAGTGTTTTTGCCAGCTCCTCTGTAAGAGGCAATGTTATCTTCTTTTCCATATCAGATTACCTCCGTTTTGTGGCGTGTCACGTGGCAGTTGATGTTGATGGCACATGGCATACCTGCAATGTGTGTCGGCATTGTTTCAATGTTCAGACCGATTGCGGTTGTTTTTCCGCCAAATCCCTGTGGTCCGATTCCCAGTTGATTGATTTTGTCCAGCATCTCTGTTTCCAGTTCTGCATAGAACGGATCCGGATTGGAAGAATCCAGCGGACGCATCAGGGCTTTCTTTGCAAGGAGTGCAGCCTTATCAAACGTTCCTCCGATTCCAACACCGACTACCATAGGCGGGCAGGGATTCGGTCCTGCTGTTTCCACAGTCTCCAGAATGAAATCTTTGATTCCCTGCAGTCCTGCGGAAGGTTTGAACATACGAATGGCACTCATATTCTCACTTCCGAATCCTTTTGGTCCCAGTGTCACCTTAATCTGTTCTCCAGGAACGATCTCTGTGTAGATCATGGCAGGCGTATTATCCCCGGTATTTCCACGACGCACCGGATCCTTTACAACAGATTTTCTGAGATATCCCTTGTCATATCCTCTGCGGACACCTTCGTTGACTGCATCGGTCAGATTTCCTCCTGTCAGATGCACATCCTGTCCGATTTCCAGAAATACACAGGCCATACCGGTATCCTGACAGATCGGCACACATTCCTTATCTGCAATTTCAAAATTTTCAATAATATTATCCAATACTCCTTTGGCAATCTCACCGTCTTCGCAGGCACGACAGTTACGAATTGCACATTTCACATCTTCCGGCAGATGTTCATTGGCTTCGATACAAAGTCTCTCGATCACATCTGTCAGCTGGCTTACCTGAATCTCACGCATGACGTTTCACTCTCCTATCTTTCATGACGGGCATAATTTGGAAGCAGCAATGGAGAAACATTGTTTGTCTCTACACCTGCAGCCTTCAGTTCTTCTGCATAGGTATTGATGTGGTTGAGGTTCATTTCCCCAAGTTCAACTGACTTGCATTTTGCAGCCGCTTTTTTACCGGCGTTTCTGCCAAACACGATCACATCCAGAAGGGAATTTCCCATCAGTCTGTTTCTTCCATGGATTCCACCTGCAGCTTCTCCTGCAACTAAAAGGTTCGGGATTTCTTTTGTAAATCCATCGCCATCGATCTCAAGACCACCGTTCTGATAGTGAAGGGTCGGATAGATCAGGATTGGAACCTTTCTCATATCAATCCCATAGTTCATGTACATACGGAACATAGCCGGAATTCTCTTTTCGATGGTGCCTTCTCCACCAAGAATCTCAATCATCGGAGTATCCAGCCATACTCCCTGTGCACCACCTGGTACTTCTACGCCGCGGCCTTCTCTGCATTCACGGATGACACCGGAAGCATTTACATCACGGGTTTCCAGTGGGTGAATATAAGCTTCTCCGTTTGCATTTACAAGCTGTGCACCAACAGAACGTACTTTTTCGGTTACCAGTGCGCCAAGAATCTGAGATGGGTAGATTGCGCCTGTTGGATGATACTGGATGGAATCCTGATAAAGAAGAGAAGCACCTGCCCGATATCCCAATACCAGTCCATCTGCAGTTGCACCGTAATGGTTCGATGTCGGGAATCCCTGATAATGCATTCTTCCTGCTCCACCTGTCGCAATGACTACAGTTTTTGCTCTTGCAACGGAATAATCTCCGGTTTCCATATTGAGAAGCACAGCACCGGCAACCTGGCCTTTCTCATCTTTCAGTAATTCAACAGCTGAAGTAAATTCAACGACCGGAATACCAAGATTCAGCACTTCATCTCTTATGGTACGCATGATTTCTGCACCTGAGTAATCTTTTGCAGCATGCATTCTCTTTCTGGAAGTACCACCGCCATGTGTCGTTACCATTCTTCCGTCTTCTTCTTTATCAAACTCAACACCGAGTTCATTGAGCCATTTGATCGCATCCGGTGCTTCCATTACCAGTCGCTTTACAAGCTCCGGTTTTGCAGCAAAGTGTCCGCCTCCGAAACAGTCCAGATAGTGCTGTACCGGTGAATCATTTTCCTTATCTGCTGCCTGAATTCCGCCTTCTGCCATCATGGTATTGGCATCACCAATACGAAGTTTTGTAACGATCATGACATTGGCACCGGCATTGTGCGCTTCAATGGCACAGGAAGAACCCGCTCCGCCGCCGCCGATTACAAGTACATCTACATCATAATCTATTTTTGTAAGATCAATCTTTTCCCCCATCAGACGGCTTGTTGAATGAAGCATTTCTGCCAGTTCAAGCGGGGCTTTCTGCCCTTTGTTTGGTCCCACTTTAATCTCAGCAAACGCATCTGGGTTATAGTCCGGATGGAATTTTTTCAAAAGAGCGTCTTTTTCCTCTGCTGTCAGACGTTTCGGCTCAGTTGCCATACGTTCTGCTCTTGTAGCTTCTACCTTTTTGATAGATTCCATCATGTTTTCCGGATATGGTGCATACATGTTTCACGCCCTCCTATTTCTCAATCTCTCTGTTATTGTAAAGTTCCTGCATTTCTGTGATTGGTTTCTGCATGATCTGTTCGATCAGCTCGTCGTACTCACCTCTGTTAATCTCTTCCACTCTGTTTGTGAGATGTTTTGCTTCCGGCGCAATATATTTTCCGGTAAGACGTCTTGCCAGAAGACCTACCATCGGATGAGAAATGCCTGCAGGACATCGAACGGAACAGCAGCCGCAGCCTACACAGTCGAAGGATTCTTCTGCACATTTCTCCAGTTCCCCTCTCTGGGCATATGCAATATACTGCATAACATTCAGATCCTGTGTACAGGCTTTTGTACAGGCATTACAGCCGATACAGCTGTAGATTTCCGGATAAAGTTCCATCATCACCTGCTGATTCGGTCTGAGTTCCTTGATATCATAAGTTCTTTTATCTGTAGGGAAGAAAGGAATGCTTGCTACATACATGCCCTCTTCTACCTGTGTCTGACAGGCCAGACAGGTTTTTAATTCATTTTTTCCTTTGATTCTGTAAATTGTTGCACAGGCACCACAGAAACCATGACGGCAGCCGCAGCCTCTTTTCAGCGTATAGCCGGCATATTCCATTGCAGTCATAATCGTCAGCTCTGCAGGTACACTGTATTTCTTACCAAAAAAATACACATTTACCATATTTTCCATTTCTGTATCCGTCCTTTCGGTTATTTGATTCTATTAGAATTCCTGAGGCAGTTCATCGATTTCGTCACAACGGAAAACAGGACCATCTTTGCACACATATTTGGATCCGATGTTGCAGCGGCCGCATTTTCCAACGCCACATTTCATACGCAGTTCCAGTGTGGTATAAACCTGATCTTTGGTAAATCCGATCTCCTGAAGTCCTGCCAGTACAAATTTGATCATGATCGGAGGTCCGCACACCAGCGCCACCTTGTCTGTGTCAAATCCGATTTCTTTCAGATATGAAGGAACAAATCCCACATGACCGTCCCATCCTTCCTGTTCCCGGTCAATGGTCAGGTATACATTGACTCCTTCTGTTTTCATCCATACTTCCTGAATTTCTTTCAGCTGTACCAGATCATCTGCAGAACGGGAACCATAAAGGATATCCACAGTCCCATAATTTTCTCTGTTATCCAGCACATAATTGATCACGGAACGCAGCGGTGCCAGACCGATTCCACCTGCAATAAACAGGAGATTTTTTCCCTTCAGTTCGGTTTCCACCGGGAAATGATTTCCGTAAGGTCCTCTTACTGTAATCTCATCCCCCACCTGAAGACTGTGGAGATAATCTGTGAGGATTCCGCATTTCTTAATGCTGAATTCCTGATATTCTTTATTCGTCGGAGAAGAGGTGATGGAAAACATCCCTTCACTGATGCCGGGTGCACAAACCATAGCGCACTGTCCGGGCATATGCTCAAACAGTTTTCCGCCTTCCGGTGCATTGACACGGAATGTCTTTACGTCCGGTGTTTCCTGACGGATATCGGTAATAACTCCAACCTGCGGGATCAAGGTATCTAACGTATAATTTTTATGACAGGTGCATTCACTCATCAGTTTTCACCTCCCTGGTTCTGAAACTTTTTGATTACTTTTACAATATTTAAAGAAGCCGGACATTTTTCTACGCAGCGTCCGCAGCCCACACAGGAATACATGCCATTGTTGTTTGCCGGATAATAAACCAGCTTGTGCATAAATCTCTGACGAAATCTCTGCATCTGACTGGTACGGTTATTGCCATGTGCCATCATGGTAAAGTCGGAATACATACAGGAATCCCAGCAGCGATAACGGACAACTCCATTTCCCGTGTCATAATCCTTAATGTCATAACACTGACAGGTCGGGCAGACAAAGGTACAGGTACCACATGCCAGACATGGCTGATACAATTCCTCCCACAAAGGAGAATCGAATTTTTCTGTTAAAGACTCTTTGTTCCATCCTTCTAAAGACAGATTGGAATAAGGCAGTTTTTCCACGATTCCACGGATGGCAGTCTTTTCTGCTTCTACGCTTTCTTCGTCTGCCTGATCAGCGGGAGCCAGAAGACTTTCCACTGTCTTTGTAAGTGCTTCTCCCTTTTCTGTCAGCGCTTTCCAGTACAGTTCTTCGCCCACCATCCAGACTGCCACATCTGCTGCCGGTTCTGCACAGTCAATACCAAACACCTTACAGAAACAGGATTCCTCCGGTTCATGACAGGCAAGCGAAACGATAGTTCCATGTTCTCTTCTTGCTGCATAGTAAGTGTCGACCGGCTCTGCAAGAAATACATTGTCCAGAACTTGAACTGCCTGAACATCACAGGCTTTCATTCCAAAGATTACAAAATCCTGATTTTTCCTTTCTCCCGGTTCTACCTGAAGTTTTTTGCCTTCTTTTTTCACCGTATACAGATTTTCGCTCTGTGGAAAGAATGCATCTTTCGGAGATTTGACTGTTTTCAGTGTATCGAGATCCGTTTCTGCTTCTTCGCTCCATGCTGCAAAATTCACCTGATCTGCTGTTTTTACCGGCACATATAATTCCTGTTCTGCAGCAATCAGACGGAATAATGCCTTCAGATTTTCTTTGCTTATCTTATACATACATTATCCCCTTTCTCCCACGATTCCCGGTTCCGCATCCTCAAAGGTATAACTGGTCAGCGGTGCCAGAGAGGTGGTATCTGCGCCTGCCTGATATTCCCCGTATAATTCATCAATATCTTTGATAAATTTTCTGTTGAACAAATGCAGCGGGATTCCCTGTGGACATACACGGCTGCATTCTCCGCAGTCGGTACATCTGCCTGCCACATGGAAGGCACGGATAATATGGAACATTTTCTCTTCAAAGGAATCTGCATTTGCTTTCTGTGAACTGTCGAATTTGTTACTGTCAAACACACATTTGCGACAGCTGCATGCAGGACAGACATTTCTGCATGCATTACAGCGGATACATTTGCTTAATTCCTTCTGGAAAAATGCAAATTTTTCTTCCGGACTCATGGCTTCGATTCGTTTTACTTCATCAAAACGGTCTGCATCTTTGGTATCTTTGGATTCTCCGATTAATTCGTCGTAAATCTGATGTTCTTTTCCTTTGCACACGTGGCATCTTTCCAGCATGGCATCTTTCCAGTCACAGATTTTTTCTCCATACAGGGTTTCCATGTTCAGAACCTCTGCGTCATCGGTCAGCTCTGCTCCTTTTATGCTCTGAATGCCTTTGATTCCCTGTTTTCTGATCTTCTCAATATCCAGTTTTCCTTTGCAGCCTACACCGACAATATACGCTTTCTCCCGGTCTACCCGGTGTTCTTTGATGAGCTGGTTAAAACTGTATGTATCACATGGTTTGAGGCAAACCATGGTTTTTCCTTCCATCTTGGAAGCTTCGATCATATATTTGCTCAAGTTTGCTCCGCAAAAACCGTTATACACAAAATCCTTCAAAGATTCTTCTGTCTCAAAATACGCAGGTTCCGGATTGTAAGGCAGGTCTCCGGCTTTCCAGCCAAGCACCCGGGCAACGGTTTTGTTCGCCAGCAGTTCTTTTGCACGGTTGATTATTTCCTGCATCTTAAATCCCCCAATCTCACATTTTTTCCAAGGGAATGAATTTTCTCCACGAATTCGTTCATGGTAGTGGAGAATTTCACACCTTCCGCTGCTGATACCCATTCGACACGGGTACGTCCGTTTTCCACACCGATGTAATCCAGCATGGAGAACAGTAATGTCATACGTCTTCTTGCATAGTAGTTTCCTGTACTGTAGTGACAGTCTCCCGGATGACAGCCGCACAAAATCACGCCATCAGCCCCTTTTTCAAATGCACGAAGGATAAACATGGGATTGACACGACAGGAGCAGGGAACACGGATAATTTTTACATCTGCAGGATATGCCAGACGGCTGCTTCCTGCAAGGTCGGCTCCTGCATAACTGCACCAGTTACAGCAGAAAGCCACGATTTTCGGTCTGAATTCTTCTTTTGATTCTATCGACATATTGCATCTACCTCCGCTATAATCTGTCTGTTAGAGAATCCCTGCAGATCCATGGCTCCGGACGGGCAGGCTACGGTACATGCACCACATCCCTGACACAGTGCACTGTTTACCATGGCAAGACGGCGGGTTTCCCGGATACCATGATCATTGACTTCTTTTTCTTCATAGGTAATCGCACCATACGGACACACATTTGCACAAGTGGAACATCCATTGCAGAGAAGTTCATCCGGTTTTGCAGTACATGGATTGGTCATCAGTTTGTCTTTTGCAAGAAGTCCAATGGCTTTGACTGCTGCTGCTCCTGCCTGAGCTACTGTTTCCGGAATGTCTTTCGGTCCCTGGCACACACCGGACAGGAAAATACCTGCTGTCGGAGATTCTACCGGACGCAGCTTTGCATGTGCTTCTGTCAGGAAGTTATTCGTATCAATACTTGCTGTCAGCATGGTTGCAATCTTACGTACATCCGGATTTGGTTCAATGGCAGCGGCCAGAACTACCATATCTGCCTCTTTGAGAATCTGCCGGTTGTCCAACAGATCGGATCCCTGTACCAGTAATTTTCCGTTTGGCTGAGGAATGACTTTTCCCACCTGACCTTTGATATAGTGCACACCGTACTGTTCCACTGCTCTTCGGTAGAATTCATCAAAATTCTTTCCAGGTGTACGTACATCAATATAAAATACTGTCACATTTACATCCGGATACTTGTCTCGGATCAGCATGGCATGTTTTGCCGTGTACATACAGCAGATTTTTGAACAATAACTCTTTCCTCTGTCATCGGCACAACGGCTTCCCACACACTGGATAAATACCATTTCTTTTGGTGCTTTTCCGTCAGAAAGCCGTTCCAGATGGCCTTTTGTAGGACCTGCCGCATTCATAATACGTTCCAGTTCCAGAGATGTGATGACATCTTTGCTCTGGCTGTAAGCATATTCATCATAGTTATCCAGTTTGATCACATCAAATCCCGTAGCAACCACAATTGCTCCGTATTTTTCTGTGATGATCTCATCTTTCTGCTCATAATCAATAGCACCTGCCTGACAGACTTTTGCACAGACACCACATTTTCCTGTTTTAAATTTGATACAGTTTTCCCGGTCAATCACAGGAACATTTGGGATTGCCTGCGCAAATGGGGTGTAGATCGCACTTCTGGTGTTCAGTCCCCGGTTGAATTCACTGGGTGCTTTTTTGGAAGGACATTTTTCCTGACAGACACCACAGCCTGTACATTTATCCATATCTACACTTCTGGCTTTTTTGCGGATATCTACCGTAAAGTCTCCTACGAAACCGGAAACTTTTTCTACTTCACTATAGGTATAAATCTTAATTTTTTCATGTGCTGCTGCTTCTACCATTTTTGGTGTCAGGATACAGGCAGAACAGTCCAGTGTCGGAAAGGTCTTATCAAGCTGTGACATTCTTCCTCCGATACTTGGTGTTTTCTCTACAATATCTACCTCATATCCTGCATCTGCAATATCAAGCGCAGTCTGAATTCCTGCAATTCCTCCGCCGATGATCAGTGCACGTTTTGTTACACGGCTTTCTCCCGGCTGAAGCGGCGTATTTAAGTTTACTTTCGCTACGGCTGCACGCATGAGAATGACTGCCTTTTTCGTTGCCTCTTCCATATCTTTATGAATCCAGGAACAGTGCTCACGAATATTTGCAATTTCCACCATATAAGGATTCAGTCCGGCTCTTTCTGCTGCTTTTCTGAAGGTGGTTTCATGCATACGCGGGGAACAGGAACATACCACGATTCCCGTCAGCTGTTTTTCTTTGATCGCTTCTGCGATTTTGGCCTGTCCTGCCTCAGAACACATATACTGGTAATCTTCCGCATGGACAACGCCCGGCTCCATAAGAGCCATCTCTGCTACTTTCTTTACATCTACCGTAGCGGCAATGTTGCTTCCGCAATGGCAGACAAATACTCCTACTCTCTGCACCAGGCTTACCTCCTATATCTTCTGAATGCACTGACTAATAACTGCTGTGGAAGTTCCGGATCCAGCAATTCCGGAATCTCATCCGGAGACAGATAGGTCTGCCCCTTCTGCCTTACCACAAGCTGTCTTGCAGCATCAATGAGTTTTCCTGGTTTTACATCTCTTGGGCAGCGCTCTACACAGGCAAAACAGGAAAGACATTTCCAGAGAGATTTGGAATTTACCAGGGATTCAATATCTTCGTTCACAACATAAGATACAAACTGATGCGGTTTAATATCCATTTCATTATAAGAAGGGCACGTAGCAGAACATTTTCCGCATTTCATACATTTCAGAGGATTGACTCCGCTGATTTCTTTGATTAATTCTGCCTGCTTTTTCTGATCCTTCACAGCTTCGCCACCTCCATTTCTGCTTCTTCCTTTACGCCAAGTGCTTCTGCCAGAAGTTCTGTGAAATAATAAACCGGCAGTCCGTCACAGGTGCTTTTGTTCAGGTTATACAGACACAATGGACAGGCAGTGATCAGCATTTCTGCACCGAATCCTTTCGCACTTTCCATAATGTTCTGACACATATTGCTTGACATTTCTTTTTCTTTCAGAGATATGTATCCGCCGCAGCATTCATTTCTATATGGATAAATCACCGGTTCTGCACCAATGGCACGGATAAAATCTTCGATAATGGATGGATTTTCCGGATTATCAAATGCCATGATTTTTCCCGGACGAAGAAGCAGGCAGCCGTAATAGGCTCCGATTTTCTTTCCAACAAGAGGATGAACAACTTTTTCCTTTAACTGTTCAAATCCGACACGGTCACGCAGCACTTCGAGGAAATGGAGAACGGTGGTTTCCCCTGCATAAGGCTCTTCCAGCTGCATGTAATGATTGGCCCTTGTCCGGATATCTTCTACGTTCTTCATATCATCATTGACCCGTTTGATCACATGATGACAGGCAGAACAAAGTGTTACCAGATCCTGTCCTTTTTCCCTGGCTTCATTCAGTGCTCGTACGGAAGAAAGTTTTGTGGCGATTTCATCGCTGCCAAGAGGGTAAACCCCTCCGCAGCACTGCCAGTTTTCTATCTCTTCCAGTTCAAATCCCAGGGCTTTTGCAGAAACTCTGGCATAGGCATCCAGGGCTTTTGCCTTTGTTCTCAATGTACATCCCGGATAATAACTGTACTTCATAGTTCCTGTTATCCTTTCTTTCAAAATCATTCTTAATCAAGGTTAATCTGAGCAATTACAGCCTTTAATGCATCTGCACTGGCTTTCAGGCGCTCGATTTCTCCTTTGTTCATACGCATGGGAACTTTTCCCTGAATTCCATTCGGGCCTACCAGAGTCAGTGTGCTCAGACACACATCTTCAATTCCGTATTCCCCGTGCATCATAGAAGAAACCGTTGCAATGGAATCCGAAGCTGCCAGCAAAATGGAACAAAGCTTGCAGACGGCTTTTGATACTGCATAAAAAGTTGCCCCCTTATTGGCAATGATCTGACCGCCAGATTTCTGAACATAAGTCAGCATTCCTTCTTTATCCAGTTCTTTCACATCTTTTCCAAGACTGTCTGCCAGTTTATAATATTCATCTACGCTGACACCGGAAATATAGGCACCTGACCAGGGAACAAAAGAAGTATCTCCATGCTCACCGAATACATAAGCGTGAATATTCTTCTGCGCAACTTTAAAATGTTCAGAAAGTCCGCAGCGCAGTCTGGCAGTATCCAGAATCGTACCGGAACCGATAATCTGATTTTCAGGAAGTCCGGAAATCTTCGTAAATACATAAGTCATAATATCTACCGGATTGCTCACAATAATATAAAGCGCATTCGGTGCCGCCTTTACGATGTCCGGAGTAATACTTTTCAGAATGTTTACATTGGTCTGTGTCAGTTCAATACGTGTCTGTCCCGGTTTTCGGGCAATTCCGGATGTAATGATCACAATATCCGAATCCTTTGCATCGGAATAATCCCCTGCAACAATAGAGATCGGATCACGGAAACAAGTTCCCTGTGCGATATCCATAACTTCTCCTTCTACTTTCTGTTTGTTAATATCGATCAGCACGATTTCTGATGCAATATCCTCACATGATAATGTATAAGCGATCGTCGCGCCTACACTCCCAGCCCCAATGATAGTAATTTTACTACTCATAGTGTACTCCTTTCCCTTCCTTTCGGTGTCTACATTGTCTTTTATTTAACAATTGATTATTAAAAAAACGCAAAATCCGACTAAATTTGTCTGATTTTGACTATTGTTCATCAATGAATAACAGATTTTTCCTTTTACAAATATTTTTTACAAAAGCTTAACACTCTTATAACTAAAACTTCATCACAATATTTGCAAATTATTGGATAAGTTCTGTTTTTCATTGCTCTATTCCATCATAACATATCGTGAATAAATTAACAACTATTTTTTTCAACTTTTTATTTTTTCTTTAACAGCACTTCCTATCAACGATAGATGTTTTTTATCACCCATGTGTGCCCTGCAAAAACCACTCTTCCAGCAGTTCCAGGTTCGGATCGGAGTGTTCGATTTCTCTTGCATATGTCCATGCCAGTTCCGTCCGTTCCAAAAAGGTCGGTTTTCTTTTTTCTTCTGCCCAGTGGTACATCCATAATTCCTGAATCCAGAGAACAGAAAACACACAAAGCTGCATTTTTGTCAATACCTGGTCATCATACACGCTTCCGCAGAAATAGGTATACACAAAAAACAGCAGCAATTGTTCTCCTTCGATCTCCCAGTCTTCTTTTCCGGGGCTATCGTAGCCCATCTCTTTCTGGAATCCTTCATAGATGGCTTCATAGGTTTTGATACCGTTTGCAAACAAGGTCTCTTTTATGTTTTTGAGCATAGTCTCCCAGCCGGGTTTCAGATGTTCCATTTTTTCCAGAATTTCCAATCCTGCATGCATGAAGGCATAGCGATCCTGCAGATTTGTTTTCCTTGTTCCTTCTGGTTTTTCTTTACATCTCTCGATAATTCTATCAACATCATAAAAGCGGTTTTCTTCTACGCAGGTCTGGATTTGATCAGAAAGTTCCAGCATGGATTTCATTCTCACGCGAAGATCCAGGGTACGGTTCTGCAGGATTTGATAGATGACTTCTCTTGCATCTTCGAGCTGGGTGAACATAAGAAAATCAAATTCTTCAAAATCATCTTCTTCCTCCGTTTCCCAGGTTTCAAAAGTCACTTTCTCTTTGCATCCGAGAATCATTCTGGCTGCCTCCGGACAGGACAGAGAAAGTGAGTATTCTCTCAAATCCTCGTACTCTTCCACATGTCTGGGATACATGCGGCAGGTATCACAAAGAGAATCCTCTCCCAGCTCTGTCTGTAAGTCACATAAATCTTCTTCGTTGAGAAAGGCGCATCTCTTTCCATATTGAAAAAAGCATCCCTCTTCCCAGTCAATAGAATTACGAATCCGGTTCCCGAAAGGTCCTGGAATGTTTTCATACTTTTCCAGAGAATCCTCATCGATCATAATCTGCCAGCCTGCACAGCAGGTTTCCGGACATTGATCCGCAAGGCAGGTAAACGCATCGTAATAGTGTGGTTTTATATAACGCATCTTTTTTCTCTCTTTCTCTCTTTATCCGGATTCTTATTTTTCCGATGCATTTGCAAGCACTTTCATAAGCTTTTTCATCTGTTCCATACGTTCTTGAAACTGCGCATAAAAATCACCGTTCAAATCAAAAGGTGTTGTATAAAAACGATTCAGAATATACAGACTCAGCTCTTTGCTTAACTGCTCATCCTGTTTTTCTTCCAGCAATTCCTGGGTATCTTTCAGGAAGTAATGCCAGCTGTTTACAAATGCTTCGTATCGTTTCAGATCTGGTGTATCCAGCCATTTACTTATTTTTACTTTTGAACGATTGGTCTTTTTACATTCATGAAGCTGAAGAAAATACCGAAACGAACCATTCTCATAAATCCGTCCAAGGGGAAACAGCCTGCAAAATCCAGGTCGGAAGGAATGAATGCTGCAGCGCCCTTCCTGATTTAAAAATGTACACCGTTCCTGCTCTCCTTCCATCTTAAGATGTGGAAGAATCAGTCCTTTTTCCACATGAAGATCCATTTTTTTATAGAGCAAGTCCTGAAACTTACTGTGCAGCCCATCTGCCAGCCTCTGTACATCCAGTGGGTCCAGTACAATGGAATCTCCCATTCCGCAGCAGCAATCACAGCAATCCTTGCATCCTCCACAATCCGCTTTTACCATATCCGAAGCACTATATTGTCTTTTCAATTCTTCCATCGACACATTTCTTTCCATCTATATCTGTCTCCTTTTTTCTTCCAATTTCGTAACGGTTCTTCGTACCAGTATAGATGGAAATGCAAAAAAAGTAAAGAGGAGGCCATATTTGCCTCCTGCTCCTTACTTTTGCAGCAATTCTCTTTCAATTCGTTCTCTTGCTTCCGGTGCCTGTTTGTCCATTTTTTCCGGGAATCCAAACATAGATACACAGGCAATGTTGTCACCGCCCACTTTCGGTGCGTCCTCTTTTAACTGTTTATTGGCAAAATCCATTTCACGCAGGGTTTCAAAGATACCATCAAAATCTACATCTCCTTCTCCCATAGCCAGATGCTGATGAATGGTCACATCTGCTTTTCCCCTTCCATTCAGCCAGGGTGGATTGGCAATATAACGGCAGTCCAGAGTCTGATTAAAGGTATCCGCGAACAGTACGTGCGTCAGTTCATCACCTGCATAACGGAGCATAGAACGTACATCCCCTTTTCCTTCGTCGTAGAAGAATCCATGTGGGGAAGAATATACGTAACCCAGATTTTTGGATCGGAAAGATTTTACCATATCGCAGGTTTCGTTGTTCAATTCACAGAAATCATAAGGATGGGACTGAATCTCTACACGAAGACCTTCTCTTTCAATGATCGGCAGAAGTTCTTCCATAGAACGGAACCACATCCCGTTGCAGATTTCCTGCTGGTTGGGATCTCCGGACAATTCCGTATTGATAACCGGAACACCCATATCCACTGCGATCTCGATCATCCGTTTCCAGTTAGCAACAGCCATTTTTCGCTGTTCTTCCGTTGGCCCTGACCAGCGATAAACAACGATAAAAGAGGAGATTTCCACTCCGGTCTCCCGGAGTGCCTTCCTGTACTCTGCTTCACATTCTTTTGAGAACAGAGGATGTTTATAAAAAGGATTGATCCTTGGATGCGGAGACTGTTCGATATATTGATATCCCCAGTCTGCCACCTGATGAACCATACGGTTAATATCCATCTGTTTTGCCAGTACATCTACATCAAATGCTATTTTCATAATTTAATTCCTTTCCGGCTTCTGCACCATTTTTCATGTGATTATAAACCTGTTTTCTCCGCAATATATGCCCTTGCTTTTTTTGCATAAGCCAGCGGATTTGCCTTTGCAGGATCCTGTTCTGCTTCTACTACTACCCAGCCTTCATATGCAGCTTCTTCCAGAATACGGAATATAGGTCCAAAATCCACATCTCCGTCTCCTGGAACAGTGAATACACCTTCTCTTACACCTCTTAAGAAACTCCATCTTTCTTCTCTTGATTTCTCCACCATTTCTCTGCGGATGTCTTTTAAGTGCACATGTTTTACCCGATTCACATATTTTTTCAGTACTTTTTCCGGATCAATGCCTGCAAAAGACAGATGTCCGCTGTCAAAAAGAAGATACACAAGATCCGGATCCACCAGTTCCATAAAGCGGTCGATTTCTTCCTCTGTCTGTACCACAGTTCCCATGTGATGGTGGAAAGTCAGAGTCATGCCTTTGTTTTTTGCGATTTTTCCAAGTTTATTCAGGCCGTCTGCCAGAAGCTTCCACTCTTCTTCATTCATAACATATTTGCCTTCCCACACCGGCTGCTCCATGTTTCCCTGAATGCTGTAGCTCTGCTCGGAAACGCCGATCACTTTTGCTCCCATCTCTTTCAGAAAATCCGTTGCTTTTTCAAATTCCGCTTCCGTCTCCTCATAAGGTCTTGAAATCAGAAAAGAGGAGAACCACTGATTACAGATCTGTATCCCTCTTAATTCCAGAGTTTTTTTCAGTACTTTTGTATCTGTCGGATATTTTCCTCCGACTTCGGAACCGGTAAATCCTGCCAGTGCCATTTCACTGACACACTGTTCAAATGTATTTTCTTTTCCCAGATCCGGCATATCATCATTGGTCCATGCAATGGGTGCGATCCCAAGTTTTACTTTCTTTTTATCTAACATTTCTGCCTCTCCTTTTTTCGGTTTCTCTATGCTTCTTTTCCTTTTATGTAATCCAGAATCATGGTCACAGCGCCTTCTACACCGGTTCTTGATACATTGACGACCATATCATAATGTTTTGGATCGTCCCTTTTGATTCCGGTGAAGCGCTCATAATAATCATTGCGCATTTTATCTTTCTCTTTCAGTTCTTCCAGAGAAACTCCTTGGTAATATTCCCGTCCTTCTTTTTCTCTGTATGCATCATCTGCGTATAAGAAGAAGGAATACGTATGTGGCCGATTCTCCAGTACAAAATTCGCACAACGTCCCAGGAATATTCCCGGTTCTTTCTGAGCCAGTCCACTGATGATCCGACTCTGCTGTTCAAAGATCTGTGCACCATTCAGATCTCCTGCCACACCGGCTGCCGGATATGCATAAGGAGAAAATGTGATCTCTTCTTCTCCATAATTATAAGCATCCAGATATTTTTGTACCTGATCCAGATCTGCATTTTCCATTCCCATCTTTTCTGCAAGGAGACAGATAATCTGACGATCATACACACGACAGTTCAGTTCTTTTGCAAGTGCTTCTGCAACCTGTCTTCCGCTGCTTCCATAAACACGGCCGATTGCAACATTAATCTGATTGCCTGTATGTACCATTTCCGGCACTTCTTCCGGATTCTGTTTTCCTTCCCGTGCAATCAGCTCCCGCATCATTTTGTCATAAACCTTGTCTAACTGGTAACATGCAGCAATCAGAAGCATAATTACCCAAATTGCAATCGGAACATACAGATAAAATGTCTTGATGGCTGAAATCGCCTCCGGTGCCTGTTCCGCAGCCGTTGCTTTCAGGCCATTAAATCCTGCCATTGCCAGAACCGAACTCATAACTGCGGAAGTGATACCGGAACCGGCTTTTTGTCCCATGCTCATAGAAGAAAACATAAGTCCTTCCACACGCATTCCTGTTTTCCAGTGACCGTATTCAATGGCATCGCTGGGAAGGGAATACTGTACACCATAGAACGGTGCAATTCCGAATCCTCTCATAATACAGGTTGCAATGCCAAGAGGAACACTGGTAATATTCAGAAGGAAGAGCAGCTGTCCTGCAATTCCAAGCACGCATCCTGCACAGATCAGATTTCTTTTTCCATATTTCGGAAGAAGTTTTGGAAGCATGGCGATACCAATGATTGTAGCAACTTTTTCCGCTGCTGACAGTGGCATAACCAGATCCACATTTCCAAGTACATACTGGCAGTAATAAGTCAGATCCGTTCCGATAATAATCTGATAAGCAGTATAGAAAATCATCAGACCAAGAGCAATCAGGAAATACCGGTTTGTGACCGTAGCTTTAAATGCTTTCAAAAACGGAATGTTTTCTTTTTCTTTTGCTGCTGCCTGCACACGTTCTGTACATGTCATATAAGTATTGATCAATACAAATACAGAAACCGTAGCATATGCAGCTGTCACAAGAATCCAGGCAAGCTGCGTATTTCCGATCATGCCTGCCACTTTATTGATCAAAGGAAGCGTAAATGCAGTAATAATCATGCTGGCAGTAATCGACAATACCATTCGAATATTACAGATGACATCGCGTTCCCGTCTGTCACGACTCATAAGAGAACCAAGTGCATGGAATGGCTGACTGATTGCTGTATAGACTACTGTATTCATAATGTTATACGTAACAAAAGCATATATGATTTTTCCCATATCCCCCAAAGGCGGCATGGTAAACAGTAAAACAGCAGCCAGTGCATAAGGCAATGCCAGACGAAGGATCCAGATTCTCGCTTTTCCATATTTAGAATGGGTACGGTCAATAATGGTCCCCATCAACACATCGGAAAATCCGTCAAACACACGTGATAAAAGCATAATCATACCAACTGCAGCTACGGAGATTCCCACTACGTTTGTATAGAAATACGTGAGCAGTGTCGTTGTCATGGTATACATCAAGGTCAATGCCGGATCCCCAAAACAGTAAGACAGTTTTTCGCCCATCGGCACCTTAATAAATTCATTCATGTCTTTTCCCTTTTGCTTAAAGTTCAGCAATTCAGGAATTCCACCTTTTGCCATATTTTTCACCTTTTAAGCAAAGCGGGTTGTTACACCCGCCCTACCCCTTCTCTTTTTTTATTTTTCAAACCCCTTTATCCCATCACAATCAGCCGAAATGTTTTTCCACGAATGCTTTTGTCACTTCTGCCGCTTTCTTTACATTTTCTTCATGAGACATTGCATAATATTCCGGACGGAATTCTTCAATGGTACATACACCGTCAAATCCAATTTCTTTTAATGCAGCTGCGATTCCCGCATGGTCAACCACACCTTCACCCGGCCATAACCGTTTGTCATCTCCGCAGGAGCCAAGAGGAAGGTCTTCACAGTCATTCAGATGATAAGCAAAAATTTTCTTTCCGTCTGCTGCCTTTAAGTCTTCCAGTCTGGAGCACATTTCATGGAAGTGGAACGTATCTACGGTAATCCCAACGTTTTCTCTGTCCACTGCTTTTACTACATCATAAGCAGTACCGAACTGATTAATGGAGCAGTTTGGAGCACCGCAGAATTCCAGAGAAATCTTCATATCCTTTCCTACTTTGTCAGACAGGTAGCGCAGTCTTTCTACTGCTTCTTCTTTAATTTCACTGACACTCTTATCTTTTACATCAAAACTCGGAACTGTAATCAGCATTTTCAGACCGATTGCTTTGGATACTTCCATAATAAAGTCCACTTCCTCATCGATTTCTTTCTTTCCTGCCTCATCTCTCTGGTTAAAGAAGATCAAGGTGTTGTAAGCCCATGGTTTCAGATGATGGTTTTTAAACCAGTCAGACAGTTCTTCCAGCGTATGATCTTTTAAATATTCTCTTACGCAGTCAAAACGAATCTCAATATAATCAAATCCATATTTCTCACACATTTCCATATCTGCCAGCAGAGACTGTCCTTTACATTCCAGCGCTGTAGCTTCGTTAAATCCTAATTTCATTGCCCGATCCTCCGATTCTTCTGTTTTTCTTCTTATTTATTTATAAAATTCCGGTTTTTCAACAGCTGTTTCTATTCTTTCAATTGCACCTGTTTCCTGTGCTTTTACCAGCGCATCTGCAGTAACTGCTGCCAGATAACCATCCCATGCATTTGGTCCTTTGATCACACCTTCTGCCGCTGCATCTACCCAGTCCTGAACCTCTGTATCATAAGCATCTTTGAATCTTACGAAGCAGTCTGTATCAATCGTAGTGGAAACTGCTGCGTTTTTACGAATGCTTGGATAGATTGGTGAAGGCATTTTGATTGCTCCGTCTTCACAGACAACTTCACAGTTAATGTCATATCCAAACTTGCAATTTACAAAGACTTCTACATCAATGCAGACACCTTTCTTTGTACGAAGCAGCATAATCTGCGGATCTTTCAGTTCAGAATGAGAATATTTGGTAACCTTCGGCATAATTACCTGTGCAGATTCATATTCATCATCTACCAGCCAGTGCAGTACATCAATTTCATGGATGGCTGTGTCATGTACTGCCATCGGTGTATTATAATTGGTTCCTACTTCCGGATTTCTGTGGGTGCAATGCAGCATCAGCGGTTCTCCATATTCGCCGGTTGCTAATGCTTCTTTCACCTGCATATAGCCTTTGTCGTAACGTCTCATAAATCCAAGCTGAATCAGATGTTTTCCGGAAGCCACTTCTGCATTCACTACTTTCAGACAATCTTCTGCAGTTGTACAAAGCGGTTTCTCGCAGAAAATTCTCTTTCCTGCTTTGATTGCTTCCAGTAAAGAATCTACATGTGCAAATCCCGGAGATACAATAAATACTGCATCCACATCCGGATCATTAATCAATTCATTTGCATCGGTATACACTTTTGCTCTGCAGATGGCCGCTGCCTGTTTTGCACTTTCCGCAAATACATCTGATACTGCAACCACTTCTGCTCCCTGGATTTTGTTTGTAAGTCTTCTGATATGATCCTTACCCATTCCGCCACATCCGATCACTCCTACTTTTAACATTGTTCATTTCCTCCATTTTCTTTATCATTGTTTGTTTTTTTGTTTTCTATTTCCTTTGTTTGATGATGTTATAATAGCATAGTGTGCACGTGTACGCAATTGATTTTCTGTACAATTTTGACAGTTTCTTTTTATTAAAAATCACCATTTATTCATTTCCCCATTCTTTCATTTGTTTCTTTTAACTGTATAACCAGTATTTTTTCGTATATATGACATATATTTTTCATCTTTACACAAGTTCTATATTTTCTTTTCTTTTTTTACTGCGTGCACGTTTCTTTTTTAATCAAAAAACGAAAGAGACAAAACCTTTCCTTTTGTTTTGCCTCTTTCATTTTTTACAGATTATATTTATTTTTAATTACAATTTCTGTATACTGTCGTTCTTCCTTTGGAAATTCATGATCCAGCAAAAGACGGAACAAAATCATAACCGGTTCATATCCCTGTACATAAGAGTTCTGGCCGATCAGAAAATTGATCACTCCCTCTCGCATCCATTCCTTATTTTCTTCCAGAAAGTCATTTCCGATTACTTTTACTTCTTTTTGTCTTCCTTTCTCTTTCAGTGTCTCACAAATCCCTTTCACACCAGGTCCTGTAATATAGATCCCCGCAAGTTCCGGATACTGTTCCAGCAATTCTTCTACGATTTTCGCCGCAACCCAGTCATCATCATAGGAATATCTTGCCCCAATCAGTTCCACATCCGGAAATTCCCGACACAACTCAGACTGAAATCCTCTGGCACGATTATTCAGGGAAGGATTGGAGATATGCCCGGAAATCACAGCCACCTGTCCTTTTCCGCCAATGATTTCTCCCATAAGCCCTGCTGCTGTTTTTCCGCTTTGGATAGCGTTTTGCCCCACATAACAGATGCGTTTCGTATCTTCCACATCCGAATTCAGCGTAACAACAGGAATCTCATATTCCTCTGTAAAAACATTTATAATCTTCTTAAGCATACTGTCTTCCGAAGGTACCAGTGCAATTCCGGAATACTCCTGCGCATGCAGTTCCTCCATAATTTCCATCACTCTTCCTGCATCCACACCGGGGATCTGGAAAACTTCCACGGTTCCTCCAAAACCTTCCACTTCCTGCTTTGCAGATAAGATCCCTTTTAATACCATTTTCATAAAGGGTGTCTGCGCCGACTGAAGAATCACTCCGATTTTAATATTGCGCTTTGCCATAGCAAGGGCACGGCCTGCCCGGCTGGGCTGATAGCCCATTTCCTGTGCAATTTTCTTTATTTTTTCTGCCACTTCCGGTTTCACACGCCCTCTGTCTTTCAATGCTCTGTCTACTGTACCCCTGGAAACCCCGGCAGCCTCTGCGATCTGCTGCAATGTTACCGACATGAAAACCTCCTGTTTTTTTCTTTTGCGTACTCGCGCACGCTTTTCTTTTTATTATAGTCCATTTTCCATGTCTATGCAAGCAATAGTTTTACATCTGATTCATAAGATTTACCATCTCAATAGCAGATAATGCACAATCATAACCTTTGTTTCCTGCTTTGCTTCCTGCCCTGGCAATGGCCTGCTCAATGTTTTCTGTTGTCAGCACACCAAAAAGAACCGGAATTCCCGTCTCAAGACTCACGTGGGCAATGCCTTTTGATACTTCATTGCACACATAATCATAATGAGAAGTGTCTCCGCGGATTACAGTCCCCACGCAAATCACTGCATCATAATTTCCGGACTGTGCCATTTTCTGTGCTGCCACAGGAATTTCAAATGCCCCAGGCACCCAGGCTGCTGTTATATTTTCTTCCTCCACTCCATAACGAACAAGTCCATCTACTGCTCCTCCAAGAAGTTTATTTACAATAATTTCATTAAATCTGGCTGCTACAATTCCCACTTTCATCCCTTGTGGTGCTACTACTTTTCCTTCCAATACCTGAATCTGTCTCATTTTAACTATCTCATTTTCCAGTTTTTTATTTGGGTATCCGTTGTCTTACACACGGATTTTTTGAAAAATATGTCCCATTTTTTCCTGTTTTGTTTTCATGTACAGAAAATCATATTTCTGAGGCTCCACTTCAATAGGCACCCGTTCCATCGCTGCCTGAAGCTGATTTCCGCAATCGCAGCGCAGAGAACCGAAGGTATCACCCGTAAGGCATTCGGAATGTACCCGGCAAAGCACTGCCTCTCCATCCTCGATTTCTCCTTTGACCAACGCTACGTGGTGTTCCCCTGTGAGGTCATTGATTTATGTTCCAGAATCGCTTCAGTACAAGGCGGTGTCTTCCCATAATGGCAGCAAGGCTCCAGCGTCACATACAGAACTGCACCTTCTGCAGATTCTTTCAAACTTGAGAAAGCATTTCTTTCTGCATGAAGCTCCCCATATCTGGCATGATAGCCTTCTCCTATCATTTTTCCGTTTTTTACAATTACTGCGCCCACCACTGGATTGGGATTCGTCCATCCATATCCTTTTTTTGCCAAATCAATTGCTCTGCGCATATAATCTCTGTCTGTCATACATTTCCCTCATCTTTCTTCGCACAGAAAAACCCTGCAGGACTTCATCTCTGCAGGGTTTTTCTGTTATGGAGGTTTCATAGAAAAAATCTTATTTCTTTCCCATGAAAAACGGCTCTGAACGGATCTTATCCATTCAGAGCCAGAAAACACAATATCCATTTATCACAAGATCTGTGATAAATTCAATCATCCATATCATCTTCTTTCATCCAGACTTTACTGTCGGCTCCGGAATCTCACCGGATCTGCCTTTCGGCTCGCGGGCTTTACCGCCGGTAGGGACTTGCACCCTGCCCTGAAGATTTTCTATTCATTTGTCAAGGACATTTTAATCCATCACACATAGAATTGCAAGAAAAATTTTATCACTTCATTCAATTACAGCCTTATCATCAATTTCCACATTCAATACTGATTTCATTAAACAATGACAGTATATCGTCTATCTTCAGGTTTTCCTTTTCTTTTCCTTTTTTATCCAGAATTATTTTCCCCTGGTGCATCATAAGAATCCGATTTCCATATTCCAGTGCGTAGCGAAGGTTATGTGTCACCATGATGGAGGTGAGATTTTTCTCTTTTACAATTTTATCTGTAAGCTGCATATTGATTTCTGCTGTTTTGGGATCAAGAGCCGCTGTGTGTTCATCCAGAATCAGGAATTCAATCGGAGTCATCGTAGACATAAGTAAAGCCATGGCCTGTCTCTGTCCGCCGGAAAGAGCCCCTACTTTCACATCCATTTTATCTTCCAGTCCCAGATTCAGGGGACGGAGCAACTCCTGATAATAGTCTCTTCTCTTCTTCCGCACACAAAATCCCAGGTTATAAGGTTTTCCTTTGTTATCTGCCAGAGACATATTCTCCATGATTGTCATAGAAGGACAAGTTCCAAGGGCAGGATTCTGAAACACTCTTCCAATTTTAGAAAGACGTTTGTGCTCACTCATAGTGCTGATATCTTTTCCATTGACCAAAATATTTCCGGAATCCACATCAATGCTTCCGCAGATAATATTTAACATAGAGGTTTTACCGGATCCATTGCTTCCTACTACAGCTACGAATTCTCCTTCTTCTACACGAAGATTAAAATCTTCAAAGAGACACATTTCGTTTATTGTTCCGGGATTATAATATTTATGAATATGATTCAGCTCAAGCATTGATTTTCACCTTCCTTTTTCGATCCTTGCCAACAATCAGAATAATCAGCAAGATTGCAGCCGTTATGAATTTTGTATCGGTAGACGGAAATCCAAGGCGAATGGCCAGTGCTACACACGCTTTATAAAATACAGATCCCACAACCACACTGCTGGTCACCCGTATAAAGGTGACTTTTTTAAAAACACTGGTTCCCATGATTACACTGGCCAGACCGATTACTACGGTTCCTGTGCCCATGGAAATATCAAAATATCTCTGCTGCTGTACAAAAACACAGCCGCTCAATGCTACAAGTCCGTTAGATACAGCCAGACCTACAATTTTCACCAGTCCTTTATCCACGCCTAAAGCTGTGATAATTTTCTCATTATCACCCACTGCTCGCAAAAGCATTCCGGATTTGGTACTCAGATACCAGTCAAGCAGATATTTGCTCACAAGTGTAATCAATAAAATAATAAAAACTGTCTTGTAAGGGGCCAGAAATCCCGGACAGATGCGATTCAGAAAATCATTGTCAAAAATATTTGAATTTTTGTAAATCGGTAAATTCGCTCTTCCTGCAATACGAAGATTCACTGTATACAGCGCAGTCATCATAATAATCCCGGAAAGAAGATCCCGTACTTTCAATTTTACATGAATAAGTCCCGTCAAAACTCCAATTCCGGCGCCTGCCAGAAAGCAGATGGGCAAGGTCAGGAAAGGAGACAATCCTCTGCTGATTAATGCTGCCGTTATAGCTGCACCCATAGGGAAGCTGCCATCCACAGTCAGATCCGGAAAATCCAGTATTTTATAAGTTATATATACACCCAGAGCCATGATCGCATAAATCAGACCCTGTTCGATTACACTTTGCAATAAAGCCATAATGCGCCTCCACTTATTCCACTACTGTTTGCTCAAACATTTCCGCTGCGGAAGATACATAACTTTCATCCAGTGTAATTCCCAGACTTTCCGCAACTTCTGTATTTCCATAAAAACTTGGCTCTGTGATGGTTTCATATTTCATTTCAGAAGCTTTTGCTTCTCCTTTCAGAACCTTTGCAGCCATCTCACCGGTCTGTTTTCCAAGAGAAACATAATCAATTCCCATGGAAGCCAGGCATCCATTCTTTACCTGTTCCACTTCTGAACCAAATACAGGAATTCCTGCGTCATTTGCTGCTGCCAGTACCGTCTGTAAAGCAGAAACAACGGTATTGTCAGTAAGATTTGTGATACAGTCTACTTTTGTTACCAGATCTTTTGCAGCCATCTCTACATCTGCGATGGTATTAATACCGGTATCCACAATTTCAAATCCATAAGTTCCTGCCAGTTCTTTGTAAGTGGCGATAGTACTTTCTGAATTGGTTTCACTTGTCGTATAAAGAATCCCAATTTTTTCTGCATCCGGAAGCGTTGCACGAATCATCTTCAGCTGTTCTTCTACCGGAAGTGCATCGGAAGTACCGGTAATATTCCCTACTGGCGTTCCATCTTCCTCTGCCAGACCTGCTGCCACCGGATCTGAAATCGCAGTATAAATAACAGGAATCTCTCCACTCATAGTACTGTTATAAGCACTCATAGCCGCCGGTGTTGCGATTGCACAAATCATATCCACATCTTTGGAAACAAAATTATCTGCGATTGTTGCTGCGGTTCCCGTATCTGCCTGTGCATTATCAAACAGCACTTCCAGATTCACACCCTCTTCGATTCCAGCCTCTTTTAAGCCTTCCAGAAAGCCTTCTTTGCAATTATCCAGAGAACCATGCTCTGCAAACTGAGAAATACCGATTGTATAAGTATCCTCCTTCTTACTGCTTCCGCATCCTGTCAACACTCCTGCTGCCATTGCTGTACATAATACCATTGCCAATACTTTGTTCTTCATAATTTTTACTCCTTTTTTCTGTTTTTCGTTATTAACAAAAACAAAACAAATGGATCGCACAGGATGAACTTTCCCGTGCAATAAAAAAACGCCTCAGGCAATCTAACCTATGCCTGAGACGGTAATAAAATCTTATTATCGCGGTACCACTCAAATTAACATTTCTCATGTTCCCTCTGCGCATGTACTATCATACATTCCTTACTGATAACGGGTTTCGGTTCCCCGGCAGTGCCTACTTACCTGATTTGTGTTCGGGCTGCCCTCAAAAGTCCATTCAGCAAATCACTCCATACTGCATTTCACCACCGCAGCTCTCTGTAATTTCATGAATATGCTTACTCTTCTTTCTCATCGGTTTTGCTTTTGTTGTTTCTCATTGTAATACTGTAAATTGCATTTGTCAACATTTTTTTACTCTGATGGTTGCGTAAACTCGCTTCTTGAAGCTCTTTCCAAAATATGTTATACTGGCTTATATATTTTTGAATAAGGTGGTATCTTATATGTATCATATTAATGAATCAGCGGAAAATTATCTGGAAACAATTCTCATCCTGAGTAAGAAGCTTCCTGTTGTGCGTTCCGTTGATATTGCCGAAGAACTTGGTTTTAAAAAATCAAGTGTCAGTGTAGCTATGAAGAATCTCCGACAAAAAGAGCATATCACAGTTACAAAAGAGGGGTATATTTATCTGACTGAAACAGGAAAAGAAATTGCTGACATGATTTATGAAAGACATGAATTTCTCACTTCCTGGCTTACCTCCCTTGGGGTGGACAGAGCGATTGCATCAGAGGATGCCTGCAAAATCGAGCATGTCATCAGCGCGGAAAGTTTCGAAGCCATCAAGTCACATGTCAAATATTAAAAAGGAGTCTGCACAAGCAGGCCCCTTTTTAATATTAATACTTCTATCTGGTCAGTTTCCGAATCCAGTTTCTTTTCCAGATCTCCTGCACCGATGGTTTTTCCAATCAGGATGGATGCTGTGGAGGCAGCCCCCACAGCAGTTGATTTTACCATAAGAAACGGATTGGATGCTGCGCTGTTTGCCGCAATGGCTGCAGCGCAATCTTTACTGTCTCAACACTGCGAAGCACTGCAAGTAAAATCTGCGTCACTGTAAAAAACAAATAGGTGAAACGAATGATTCTCAGATACTGAATTCCCGCTTGGATGATCGGGCCATCGGTAGTAAAAACCCGCAGTGCCTGATAAGGAAAAAGACTTACAAGCAAAAACAGAAAAACGCAGACAAACAATCCTGTCTGCATCGCACAGGCACCTATTTTTTTCATCGGTTCTGTCTGTTTCTTTCCCCAGTACTGACTGCCAAAGATAACCAGTCCGTCTCCAAGTGCCATAAGAAACTGCTGATAAATGAACTGAATCTGATTCACAGCTGCC
>JALFGN010000091.1 GCA_022777285.1 Blautia sp. | reverse complement strand
TCCGTGGGATACCATGATCGGAGTATCCAGAAGAAGCTGGGGAAGATGTGAACATTCCATCGAAACAGTAGCAGAATACAACCGGATCCGGGAAGGCCAGGACTACATCACAATGCCATACCTTGCAAGTGATGAACTGATCGACCGTGTATGCAAAGATGTCGTTGTAGAACCCCATCATCATGCCCACCATTAATATCTAGCCATAGATATCATTCCTAAAAAAGAAACTGTCTGATTGCAGGCAGTTTCTTTTTACTTTTACGGAAAGTTATTTACAGAAGCTACCCGATATTTTATACTGGATTTAATAAACAAAAAGAGGAGGAAAAGTTATGGAAACTGTTTTTCAGGCCATCAACAACGTGTTTGCCTTTATTGGACCTTTGTCCGATTTCCTTTGGGATTTTCCGACGAATTTTGCATGGTATGCGAATATACCTGTGCTTGGGAATTTCTCATTTGCGATTATCCTGCTGTTAGGTTCAGGCATCTATTTCAGCTTCCGATTGGGCTTCATTCAAGTACGATGTTTTCGAAAAGCATTGGGAATTCTGACAGAAAAGCGGACTGCGAATACTGGAATCACGCCACTGGCCGCATTTTTTCTGAGTTCAGCTATGCGTGTAGGACCGGGAAATATTATCGGTGTTACCGGAGCCATTGCAGTGGGGGGACCGGGAGCACTTTTCTGGATGTGGGTATCAGCATTTTTTGGTATGGCAATCGCCTACATGGAAGGTGTTCTGGCTCAGATTTTTAAAGAAAAGAAAGATGCGGAATTTGTAGGAGGTCTTCCTTTCTATGGGAGAAAATTGTTGGGGAATCAGGCGTGGATCGGTGTTTTTCTTTCCGTGCTCTATATTCTGTACGCATTATGCTGCCTTCCGGCACAGGGATTTAATGTGGTATCCTCTATCGGAAGAATGGCGGAGATTGTAACGGGAAGTACCATTGCTTCCGACTCTGTCTTTTATTATCTTACCGGTGTGATCATAGTTGTGCTGACTGCGATCATTGCTTTTGGAGGAATCCGGAAAGTTACGAAATGGACCGACAAAATGGTGCCTGTTATGGCAGGGCTGTATATTGTAGTGGTGCTGGTTCTTATTTTGCTCAACCTGAAAACAGTTCCTTATTTTTTCCAGGCAGTGTTTACCGGTGCATTTCGTCCGGAAGCATTTTTTGGCGGTGTATTTGGTACAGTTCTGGCACAGGGTGTGAAACGTGGGCTGATGTCCAACGAGGCCGGTCAGGGTACGATTACTATGTCGGCGGCGGCTTCCGATGCGAAACATCCCTGTGAACAGGGCCTTCTGGCATCTATGGGTGTATTTTTGGATACGATTGTAATCTGTACGCTGACTGGTTTTGTAGTGGTTATGGCACATTGCTGGACAGGCGCAGATGCACAGGCATGGGAGAAGCTGGATAAACTTCCGAAGTTTACAGAATCAATCGCAGCATTGACACCGGGAACGTCCATGAATGCGGTCATTACATTTCTGGTTACTTTGTGTTTTTGTCTGTTTGCCTTTACCTGTCTGCTTGGAATGATCAGTTTCTCCGAAATTGCTGCAAATCGGATTCGAAGGGATAAATTCTGTATCAATCTGGTGAGAGGAATCGCACTTTTTGTAGCAGCTTTTGGGATTGCATGTAATATCGCAGGCTTGGAACTTGGGAATCTGTGGGCTTTTTCGGATCTTGGAAATATTCTCATCGTATATTTCAATGTCCCAATTGTATATGTGGGGGCCCGTTATGTCTTTAAAGCAACCAGACATTATCTGAAAAACGACGGGACACCATTTACCTCAAAAGTAATCGGCCGCGATGACTGTGAATACTGGGATAAAAAATCGCAAAAAAAATCGTAAAATTTTAAAAGCAGGAGTTAGATATTTTATACAATCGAACTCCTGTTTTTTTTGCTTTTTTGGCATATTTTATGAAGAAATAGACGTTTTTTAGACTTTGAAAATGATAAAATCATAAAAAAAGTAAAGGAGACGATGTGAAATGAACAATGCTGAAATCGGAAAAGCAATGGTAATCAAACTGGATCCGGTCCTTCCTGAGTATCCGACCTTTAAGGAAGGTGTCAGAAGAGCCCCCATGAGAGAACTTACCCTGAACAAACGTGAAATCAAACTG
>JALFGN010000137.1 GCA_022777285.1 Blautia sp. | reverse complement strand
GCATGTATTAAGCACGCCGCCAGCGTTCATCCTGAGCCAGGATCAAACTCTCTGAAAAAATGTTTACTTTTTTCAAGTAAGCTGTCCAGGTTTCAGAATTAACTTTGGCTAATTCTTATCCCTTTTACTGTTTTGGTTCATAGAACCGTTCTTGTTAATGAATGTAAAAGAATTTTCGATTCATGTGTTTCACTGTTCAGTTATCAAGGTTCCTGTCGTTCTTTTCTTGTGACAGCTTTTATATTGTATCAAAGCTGTTTCTGTTTGTCAAGATTTTTTTATTTTTTCTTTTGCTTTTTTCAAAAGAAAACGGAGAAGGAGGGATTTGAACCCTCGCACCGCTACTAACGGCCTACTCCCTTTCCAGGGGAGCCCCTTCAGCCACTTGGGTACTTCTCCAAATGCCTAAATACTTTTTACTGTATTTAGTGAACGGAGAGAGTGGGATTCGAACCCACGCGCCCTTGCGGACAAACGGTTTTCAAGACCGCCTCGTTATGACCACTTCGATATCTCTCCGTATTTATTTTATTTCGTTATCGCTCAGCGACAAGTGATATCCTATCACCTTTTAAACGAAATGTCAATAACCTTTTTCAATTTTTTTTAATTTTTTTCAACAGTTTTTTCCAACAGTTTCTCAGCCAGTAAAATGTCCTCTGGTGTCGTAAGTTTTATGTTCTCATATGCCCCCTCTACCAGCTTAATTTTTCGATTTCCGTACATTTCCATAATCATTGCGTCATCTGTCACTTTGGACAAATCGCCTGTCCTTGCTTTTTCATGTGCATCTCTTATTTCTTTATAACCGAAAATCTGTGGTGTCTGAATATTCCATACCCGATTTCTGTCAGGTGTACATACAACAAGCCCCTGATCATCTACCATTTTTATAGTATCTTTCGATGGCATTCCAACTGCGCACGCTCCATATTGCAGCACTGCCTCTTTTCCTCTTCGAATCATTTCTTCTGTCACAAAAGGTCTTGCTCCATCATGAATAAAAACATAATCACAATCTTCGCAGGCCAGAAGGCCATTATATACAGAATCGTATCTTTCTTTTCCGCCTGCCACTACTGCCTTAACTTTCTGAAATCCATATATCTCTATAATTTCCTTTTTAACAAATTCTATGCTTTCTTCTCCTGTCACAACAAGGATTTCCTGAATTTCTTCACTCTTTTCAAAGCATGCAAGGCTATAGTACAGAACCGGCTTCCCTTTTAATTCAAGAAACTGTTTCTGTACTTTACTTTTCATTCTTTTCCCCTGACCTGCTGCCAGTACGATTGCCGTACATTTCATATCCGCCTTCTCCTTATCTTTCACCCAGCCTCAGATTTGGAACTGCATTCAGATCCATATCATGGCGCGTTCCCTTCAGATACTCATAATAAGCTGCAACCCCGATCATTGCCGCATTGTCTGTACAGAAAATCGGGGAGGGACGGTAAAACTCTATTTCATTTTCCTGACAGGCTTTTTCCATTGCCGTCCTAAGGCCATGATTAGAAGCTACACCTCCTGCAATCGCCAGCTTACTGATTTTATAGTCTTTTGCTGCCGCAATCGCATGTTCTACCAAAACTTCCACTACACAACGCTGAAAAGAAGCTGCAACATCTGCTGCAAGAATGTCTTCTCCCTGCATTTTGCACTTGTTCAAATGATTCAGCACTGCCGATTTTACACCACTAAAACTGAAATCATACGGTGCATCTGCTACTTTCGCCTTAGGAAAATCAAAGGCAAAAGCATTGCCTTCTCCGGACAGCTTATCAATTTTAGGTCCTCCCGGATATCCCAGTCCTATCGCACGTGCCACTTTATCAAATGCCTCTCCGGCCGCATCATCTCTTGTGCGTCCCAAAATTTCAAATTCACCATAGTCTTTTACAACGACCAGATGTGTATGTCCTCCGGAAACCACAAGACAGAGAAATGGAGGTTCCAGATCCGGATGTTCAATATAATTGGCAGAAATATGCCCTTCAATATGATGTACTCCTACTAATGGCAGATTCTTTGCGAAACTGATCGCTTTTGCCTCCGCAACACCTACAAGGAGAGCGCCTACAAGCCCAGGCCCATAAGTCACGCCAATTGCATCCAAGTCATCCAGCGTAACGTTTGCCTCTTTTAAAGCTTCTTCAATTACCTGATTAATTTTTTCAATATGCTTTCTGGAGGCAATTTCCGGTACAACTCCTCCATAAAGCTTGTGCAAGTCAATCTGCGATGAAATAATATTTGACAAAATGGTTCGTCCGTTTTTTACAACAGACGCTGCGGTTTCATCACAGGAACTTTCGATTGCCAGAATCAGCACATCTTTTTTTTCATTTTCCATTTTTCGTCTCCCTAATTTCTGCTGTTTCTTCTTTTACTCCTCAAACTGTAATTCCACAGATTGCCTGTCTTTCGCTGCAATCGTATTTGGGAATATCTTCGTTGCCTCGCCAAGAGCATCTTCCGGTCTTACCAGGGAAGGACTGTAATGTGTCAGCCATAATTCCTTTACCTGTGCATTTTTCGCAAGGGTGGCTGCTTCTGCAAAAGTCATATGTTTATGTGCCTTTGCTTTATCTTCTTTATCCTGCTCTCCATACATTCCTTCACAGATAAACAGATCGGATCCGACTGCATGTTCTTCTATGGCTTTTACCGGTCTTGTATCTGTAGTATATGTTAGCTTTAATCCCCTTCTCTCTGGTCCGAGCACCATATCCGGCTTATAAGTGATCCCGTCTGCTTCCACAATCTGACCTTTCTGAAGCGGATTCCAGAATTTCAAAGGAATCCCCTGCTCTTTTGCTCTTCCTGCATCAAATTTTCCGGCTCTTTTTATCTCGATTGTATAGCCATAACAAAGCACATTATGATTCACACGATATGCAGTAATATGATAACCGTTCTGCTCCAGTGTTTCCTCCTGCTTTGTTAATTCGATGCACTGAATTTCAAAAGGCAGTTCCGGTGCAATCACTCGCAATGCAGAAACTACCCGTACCAGCCCTTTGGGTCCAATCAAGGTCAAGGGTTCTGTCCGCTCTGCATTTCCCATAGTCAGAAGCAGACCAGGCAGACCACTGATATGATCTGCATGATAATGTGTAAAACAAATAATATCTATCGGCTTAAAACTCCAGCCTTTTTCTTTCACTGCAACCTGTGTACCCTCACCGCAGTCGATCATTAAATTACTTCCATTGTAACGTGTCATCAAAGAGGTCAGTTTTCTCCGCGGCAGCGGCATCATCCCTCCGGTTCCCAACAGACATACATCCAGCACCTGTTATTTCCCCATTTCTATCATGATTTTACAGTATTACTGCGTTTCTATATTAGCACACATTTATTTATGCTACAACAATTCATTTTCAATTTTCCTGTCCACAGGAATTGTAAACGCCTGTATCATCTTATCATAACACGCCTCACACAGGTCAAATTCATGCTGTTCCATATCTTTTTCCGAAAAATATCCCCAGGTAACTTTTCCATGAAAGATGCCTTCTTCCAGGATTCCGTTTTCCAAACGTATCTTCTTTCCACATCGATTACAATAGATTTCTTCCAGTTCTTCATGTTTCTGATTTGTATATTTTCGCATCCCTTATCCTCCAAAATCCCTGCATTTTTCAGTGTCATATGGATTATACTCGCTCTGACAGAAAAATCCCAGTGGAATTTCCCTGCATATATAGAAAAAGATAGCAATTCTGCTATCTTTTACACATGACAATTCCATCTTCTACCGGTGATTCATAGAAATTTTTACGTATTCCTGCCTCCTGAAATCCACAGTGTTTGTAAAGATTTCGCGCTCTTTCATTGCTCTTTCGAACTTCTAAAAAGAAAGCGGCAACCCCTGTTTTGTTCCCTTCTTCTTCCAGAGCTTCCATCAGTTTTTTTCCTATTGCACATCCCCATCTGTCCTTTTTTACAGAAACATTTGTGATTTCTCCCTCATCCAATGCAATCCACATTCCTGCATATCCCACAATTTCCTCTTCGATCTCTGCTGTCAGATACAATGCATTGGAAGAACGAACGGCATCCGCAAAATCCTTTTCTTTCCAGGGCTTCGAAAAATTTTCCCTCTCTATCGCTGCTGCTGCCTGTACATCCTCCATAGTCATGACTCTTATATTTACTGTACACATTTTGGTCAATTCTTCTGTTCCCCTTCCAGACGGGCTGCACGTTCCCTCTCTGCCTGAGACATACGCAAGTAATTTGGTTTATGCTCTGCCGCTGTTTCTGTTTTTCCTTCCAGATAATATGTCTCTGCAAGAGAAGCGACTGCTCCTGCCCGCTGTCTGTTTAAATGAGCCGGTGCAAAGGAATACGGAACCTTACACTGTTCCTGAATCATTTCTTTGTATACAGGTACTCCATCCCCTAAAAAGATGACCGTTTTTCCTCTCTCATTTAATTCTTCCAAAAGTTCTCCGATCGGCAATGCTTCCTGTTGTTTTACTGTTTCCAGATTATGATTTGCAAATCGATACATTCCCGTATACACCTGCTGTCTCCTTGCATCCATAATCGGACAGATCAACGTATCTTCCCCTGTATCATATAAATTAGCAGCCAGTGCATCCACGGTCGGAACCCCAATCAATGGTTTATCAAGAGCCAGACCAAGGCCCTTAGCAGTAGCAGAACCAATGCGAAGCCCTGTAAAAGAACCCGGACCTGCTGCCACAGCAATGGCATCTATAGAAGAAAGATCCAGAGATATGGCCTTTTTCACCTCTTCCAACATAGGTAATAATGTCTGTGAATGCGTTTTCTTATAATTCATGGTGTATTCTGCAATCAGCACCCCATCTTCTACCACTGCCACAGAGGCTACCAACCCCGAACTGTCAATTGCCAGTATTTTCATTCTTCTATCATTCCTTTCCTTCAATCGTGATCTTTCTGTAATCAAATCCTTTCTCAGGATTTTTTTCTATCTTTATAGATATTACGGACTGCGGCAAGATTTCTTCGATTAACTGTGCCCATTCAATCAGACAAACTCCTTCTCCAAAGAAATAATCATCGTATCCGATTTCTTCCATCTCTTCAATATCACCGATGCGATACACATCAAAATGATAAAACGGCATTCTGCCTCCTTCATATTCCTGTATAATCGTAAAGGTAGGACTGTTTACCGGTTCTGTAATTCCAAGTCCGCTGGCTACTCCCTGTGTGAAAACGGTTTTTCCTGTACCAAGATCTCCATCCAGCGTATAAATCTGTCCAGGTTTCGCCTCCCGGCCTATTTTCTGCCCGAATTCAAAGGTTTCACCGGCACTGTTTGTTTCTATTATCATATGATTCCCTGCTTTCATAGCGCTTTCTTTTATACTCGTAAATTTTAACATGCTATAGTATAACACAGAAAATTATGGCTTGCACCTTTTATTTTTACCGTTTATAATATTCAGAAGATATCCGTATAAAAATAATAAAAGGAGATTTTAAGGTATGTCTAATCCAATCGTTACAATAACAATGGCAAATGGCGATATTATGAAGGCCGAACTGTATCCGGATGTTGCTCCAAATACAGTAAACAATTTTATCAGTCTTGTAAAAAAAGGATTCTATGACGGACTTGTTTTTCACAGAGTGATCCGTGGTTTCATGATTCAGGGAGGATGTCCCCAGGGAACTGGTATGGGTGGCCCTGGTTATTCGATCAAAGGCGAATTTTCTTATAATGGATTTGCCAACGATTTAAAACATACTCCCGGTGTACTTTCTATGGCCCGTGCAATGAATCCAAACTCTGCAGGAAGTCAGTTTTTCATCATGCACGAAACTTCCCCGCATCTGGATGGACAGTATGCTGCTTTCGGAAAGGTTACAG
Organism: Blautia sp.; assembly: GCA_022777285.1. Taxonomy (GTDB): domain Bacteria; phylum Bacillota; class Clostridia; order Lachnospirales; family Lachnospiraceae; genus Blautia. The sequence goes on along the minus strand of JALFGN010000137.1, from coordinate 24,645 downwards.
AAGGTATGGATGTCGTAAATAAAATTGCAGAAACAACGACAGATTACAGCGACCGTCCTCTGGAACCTCAGATGATCAAAAGTATGACGGTAGAAACCTTTGGTGTAGATTATCCGGAACCGGAAACTTTTTAATCGTCAAATGTAAGCACTTCTCCGTTCAGGAGTGCATAATACAGTTCTTTTATAACCGTGACGGATGCTTTTCCATTTGTAGCTTCTGTCACGGCTTTTTGGGTTTCCTCTTCCATGGATTTTTTCACCAGAATCCGAAATTTTACATCTTCTGCATATTGTGCATCCAGAACCGGTATTTTTTTCTGGCCAAACAGATATTGCAATTTTCCGACGCCATTATAATCGGTTCCTATTTCTATACAGACTCCAAGATATTTTGTAATTACCTGACTGCATGCGAGTCCTTCCTGTACGGATTTTGCATATGCGCGCACCAAGCCTCCCGTTCCAAGCAAAGTTCCTCCAAAATATCTGGTAACCACGACTGCCGTATTGTAAAGTTCTTCTCCGAGCAATACATCCAGCATCGGTTTTCCTGCAGTTCCCTGGGGTTCTCCGTCGTCACTGCATCGCATGATTTCTTTTCTTTCGCCAATCACATAGGCAAAACAATTATGTGTGGCATTCCAGTATTTCTTTCTCATTTCTTCTATAAAAGCAAGGGCTTCTTCTTCTGATTTTACCAGTCTGACCGTAGCAATAAAACGGGACTTCTTTTCAATCAGTTCTCCTTCTCCACCCTGGTAAATGGTTCTGTATTCTTCCAGCATCTTTTCCTCCATGGCATATCGTTTTTTATTTTCTTCATCATACCACAGAAATAAACAGGTGCAAAGAAAGAAAAACAATGAAAATAATATGAATTTTAATAAGTTAGTCTTTATTTCACACCCTGCTTTTGCTATAATGAACCCGTAAAGGAGGCAAATCACATGAACTTTGGAAAACGTGCGACCGATAAGAAACGGAATGCGCTTGCTTCCCATTCTGCCATGATTGGAAAAAAAGCACATGTTTCTATTATCCGCATTATCTTCATTTCACTGATTGCTGTTATCGCGATCAGCACCTGCGTATGCCTGGGCGCTGTCAACGGATTGCTGGATGACGCACCGGATATTGATGATGTCAACATTATGCCAATCGGTTCCGCAACCTTTGTATACGACTCAGAAGGCAATCAGATGCAGAAGCTCACTGCCCCCAATTCCAACCGCATGCCGGTATCTCTTGAACAGATTCCTCTTGATCTTCAGCATGCAGTTGTAGCAATTGAAGATGAGCGTTTTTATGAGCATAACGGAATTGATCTCCGTGGTATCATCCGTGCCGGTGTAAAGGGCATCGCCAACGGTTTTCATTTTTCAGAAGGTGCAAGTACCATTACACAGCAGCTGCTGAAAAACAATGTATTCACCAATTGGACAAACGAATCCAAAATTGAACGATTTAAACGAAAATTCCAGGAGCAGTATCTGGCTATCCAGTTAGAAAAAGAACTCAAAGATAAAGATATTATTCTGGAAAACTATCTGAATACCATCAACTTAGGTGATGGCAATTACGGAGTACAAGCTGCTGCCCATGGCTATTTTAACAAAGATGTAAGCCAGCTGACTCTGTCGGAATGTACAGTTCTGGCAGGCATCAGTCAGAACCCGACACTGTATAATCCCGCAATTAATCCGGAAAAGAATGCCAGCCGTCGTAAGGAAGTACTGGATCATATGCTGGATCAGGATTATATCACACAGGAACAATATGACGGATGTATTGCTGACAATGTCTATGACAGAATTCAGCAGGTGGAAGCCGAAGCTTCCCAGGAAGATACTACCTACAGTTATTTTATTGATGAACTTACCAAACAGGTAATCGATGCACTGAAAATGCAAAAGGGATATTCCGATCAACAGGCTTATAACGCCTTATACAGCGGTGGTCTGAGAATCTATTCTACACAGGATCCGGATATTCAGCAGGTTTGCGATGAAGAATATGCAAATCCTGAAAATTTCCCTGCAGGTGCTCAGGTAGAACTGGAATATGCATTAACCATTCAGAGGCCTGACGGAACGGAAGAAAACTTCAGTAAAGAAATGCTGCAGAGCTATTTCCAGCAACAGGAAGATCCAAATTTTGATCTGTTATTTGACAGTCCGGAACAAGCCCAGTATTATATTGATCTCTATAAAGCAGCTGTTACTTACGATGGATCTCAGGTCATTGGTGAAACTGTCAGTATGGCTCCTCAGCCTCAGTGTTCTCTTGTAATCATGGATCAGCATACCGGTTATGTAAAAGCAATCGTAGGCGGACGAGGTGAAAAAACCAGCAGTCTTTCTCTGAATCGTGCAACTTCTACTTTAAGACAGCCAGGTTCTACTTTTAAGATTGTTTCCACCTATTCACCGGCACTAAACGAATGCGATATGTCACTTGGCACGGTCTATGTGGATCAACCTACAGAATACGCTGACGGCACCCCTGTATACAATGCAAACCGTTCTTACCGTGGAGAGACAACGATTCGTGATGCGATTATATACTCCATCAATACAGTAGCCGTTCAATGTATTACAGATATCACTCCCGAACTTGCATATGAATATTTGAAAAAATATGGATTTACGACTGTATATGACAGCATCAGCATTAACGGACAGATTTTTTCAGATGTTCAGCAGCCTACCGCACTTGGCGGTATTACCCGCGGTGTCAGCAATCTTGAGCTGACCGGTGCCTATGCTGCCATTGCAAATGAAGGCACTTATATCAAACCAATGTTTTTCACTAAAATTCTTGATGAAGACGGAAACGTGGTAATTGATAACACACCAGAAAAACGAAAAGTGATCAAGCCAAGTACCGCTTACATGCTGACCAGTGCCATGGAAGATGTTGTAGATCACGGCACCGGTACAAGACTTCAGTTATCCAACATGCATGTAGCAGGTAAAACAGGTACCACGGATACCTACAATGATGTATGGTTTGTTGGTTATACGCCTTATTATACCTGTGGTGTATGGTCCGGCTATGATGACAATACAAAAATTCCGGATTCTGGCATCTATCGCACGTATCATCAAACTTTATGGAATAAAATCATGACACGTATTCATGAAAATCTTCCTGACACAGAATTTGAAAAACCGGCAACTGTAGAAACTGCAACTGTATGCAGTGAAACCGGTCTTCTTCCAACCTATGGATGTCCTACCGTTACCGATTTGTTTGATACAGCTGATATTCCGACGAAGCGTTGTACCAAGCATTATTCACGTTCCTGGTATTCAGAAAGCAAACCTTCCGAGGATACCAACGAAGAGAAAAAAGAGAATTCTCCTGAAAATACGGATACCAGTCAGGATTCTTCCCAGAATCCTGGAGAAACAGAAAATACCGGGGAGACTGTTCCTTCTGATCAGAATCCGGATGCATCCAATAATGAAAACGGCAATAACGGCAATAACGGAAACAACGGAAATGGAGCGCATGAAGAGGGCGAAGCTGTGGAGCAGCATGAAAACGATAATCATGAATAATAAAAAGAAGTTCCTTGTGAAACAACTGGGTTTCACAGGAACTTCTTTTTATTATTTCTGTATTTTTATCTTTCAATTTTATTTACCGAGGATCAGTTTCGCAGCACCATAAATACCTGCATCGTTTCCAAGCGTAGCCAGTTTGATCGGTGTCTCTTTACATGCCGGGAATGCACATTCTTTATAATGTTTTTCAATACAATCAATCAGTGGCTGTCCTGCTTTGGACACTCCACCACCGATCACAAACACATCCGGATCGGTAACACAGGCAAAAATTGCCAGCGCATTTCCAAGATAAGAAGCAAATTTTTCTACGATTTTCTCTGCAAGTTTATCGCCTTCTTTATAAGCATCAAAAACATCCTTTGCTGTTACTTTTTTCAGTGAACGCAGTACGGACGCTTCTGTTTCACTCTCCATTGTCATTCTGGCAAGACGGGCAATTCCTGTAGCAGATGCATATTGTTCCAGACATCCTTTGTTTCCACAGTTACATGCTTCTGTTTCACCTTTTCCCACATTGGCATGGCCAATTTCTCCACCGGCACCGTGAGCACCTGTCAGAATTTTCTCATTGACGATAATTCCACCGCCTACTCCGGTTCCTAATGTAACAAGAATCAGATTTTTTGCACCCTGGCCGCCGCCTTTCCACATCTCACCAAGTGCTGCCACATTGGCATCATTTCCGGCCTTTACAGAAAGACCTGTCATATCACCTAATTCTTTTTCAATATTTTTCCGTCCCCAATGCAGGTTTACTGCACATGGAATCTCACCGGATTCTTCTACCGGTCCCGGAACACCGATTCCAAGACCTACGACTTCTGCTTTATCAATTCCTTTTTCTGCAATTTTTTTCAACACGGTATCTGCAATATCCGGAAGAATTGCATCCCCGTTATTTTCTGTGCGTGTCACAATTTCCCATTTGTCCACAACTGTTCCATTATCCTGAAACAGTGCACATTTTACAGTTGTTCCTCCAAGATCAATTCCAAAACACCATTTTCCCATTATTCGTCTTCCTCTTTTCTCTTTTTCGACATATTTTCCTGTACACGACGATACAGTTCCTGTGCTGCATTATATCCCATCTTTTTCTGTCTGTGGTTGACTGCTGCTGATTCAACAATAACAGCCAGATTTCTTCCCGGCCGGATTGGAAGAGAGTGACAAACTACACGATTTCCTAAAAATTCTGTATACTCTTCTTCCATTCCAAGTCGGTCGTATTCTTTATCTTTATTCCATTCTTCCAGTTTGATAACCAGATCAATAGACTGGGTGTCTTTTACACTTTCTACACCGAACAATGTTTTGACATCGATAATCCCAATACCGCGCAGTTCAATAAAGTGACGGGTAATATCCGGTGCGGAACCTACCAGAGTTACATCGCTGACCCGTCGGATTTCCACTACATCATCACTGACCAGACGATGTCCTCTCTTAATCAGTTCCAGAGCTGCTTCACTCTTTCCGATTCCACTTTCCCCCATAATCAGTACACCTTCACCATATACGTCTACCAGAACGCCATGAATGGAAATGCAAGGTGCCAGCTGCACGTTCAGCCAACGGATAATCTCAGCCATAAAAGTAGAAGTTGTCTGTTTTGTCACCAGTACCGGAACATCATATTTTTCAGCAAGTGCGATCATCTCCTCATCCGGTTCGGTTTTTGTACTGAAGATCACGCATGGAATTTTACTGGAGACAAAGCGCTCAAAAGCTTTGATTTTTTCTTCTCTTTCCAGATGCAGCAGATATGTGAATTCTACATATCCGATAATCTGCACACGTTCATTTTCAAAATGTTCCAGATATCCGGTAAGCTGCAGAGCCGGTCGGTTAATATCCGGTGTGTTGATCCGCTTCTTGGAAATATCAATATCCGGTGTCTTATTATACAGGCGCAATTCCTGTATCATCTTTTTAAGTTCTACACCTTTCATTTTTAATGCTCTCCTTATCTTTCAGTCTTATGTTAATAGTTTATCATATGCACCTTACAAGTTCAATAATTGATGCAAAACTATTCCATATTTTCCCCTTCGTGGAAAAATTCAAACACTGCCCTGGCTGCTTTCTCATTCATAGAAGGAATCTGCTTTAATTCTTCTACATCTGCCTGTCTGATATTATCTGCACCCATAAAATGCTTCATCAGAGCTTTTCGCCTTGCAGGCCCGATACCCGGAATATCATCCAAAATCGAATGAACCTGTCCTTTGCTTCTGAGCGATCTGTGATATTCAATCGCAAATCTATGGGCCTCATCCTGAATGCGCGTAATCAGTTTGAAACCTTCACTGTTTCTGTCGATTGGAATTTCGCAATTCTTGTAATATAATCCTCTTGTTCTGTGTCGATCATCTTTTACCATACCGCATACCGGTATGGATAGCTTCAGCTTTTCCAGCACCTGTAATGCAATATTTACCTGGCCTCTTCCGCCATCCATAAGAATCAGATCCGGAAATCTGGTAAATCCACAATCCGTTTCTTCCGGATTTTCCTGCCCATGAACAAAGCGTCTGGTAAGCACTTCTTCCATACTGGCATAATCATTGGCTCCTTTTACTGTTTTAATGCGAAATTTTCGATAATCACTTTTTTTCGGCTTTCCTTTTTCATAAACCACCATCGAACCGACTGATTGAAATCCGCTGATATTTGAAATATCATATGCTTCCATTCGCTCCGCTCCGGGAAGTCCCAACAGTTCTGCAATTTCCTTCACTGCTCCAATCGTTCTGCCTTCTTCCCGTTTTATCCGCTCCCTGTCCTGGCTAAGAACCAGTTCTGCATTTTGCATGGCAAGTTCCACAAGCTTTTCTTTTGTTCCTTTTTTTGGTACATGAACGGATACTTTCTTTCCTTTCTTTCCCTCCAGCCACTGAGCAATCACTTCCCGATCCTCGATCTCTTCCTGAAGCATAATCTCTTTCGGTATAAAAGGAGTTCCGGAATAAAACTGTTTCAGAAAGCTTGACAAAATTGCAGCATGACTGTCTCCTTTTGCCACATGAAGAAAGAAGTGATCTCTTCCGATCAGTTTGCCACTGCGGACAAAAAACACCTGCGCAACTGCATCCTCTCCATCCTGCGCAACTGCTACTACATCTTTGTCTTCCCCATGCTGATCGGTTATTTTCTGCCGTTCTCCGATTCTTTGTACACTCTGAATCAGATCTCTGTACTGGGCAGCTTCTTCAAATCTTAATTCTTCTGACGCGTTCTGCATCTTTTCTTTCAGTTCTTCCAGCATTTCTTTGTGATTTCCATTCAGAAAATCCAGTAACCGATCCACATTTTTTCTGTAATTTTCTCTTGTGATATATCCCTGACAAGGTGCATCACACTGATGGATCTGATAGTACAGGCAAGGGCGTTCTTTCCCGATATCTTTTGGCAGATTTCTGCTGCAGCTGCGAAGACGATAAAGTTTTCTTGCAAGTTCCACTACATCTTTTACTGCAATCCCACTGGTATACGGTCCGTAATATTTTGACTTATCTTTTTTCATCTGCCTTACAATACTGATTCGTGGATAATCTTCTCCAACAGAAACTTTAATGAACGGATAGGTTTTATCATCTTTCAGCATAGTATTGTACTTCGGTCTGTGTTCTTTAATCAGATTGCATTCCAGAACCAGTGCTTCCAGTTCGGAATCTGTAACAATATATTCGAATCGGGCAATCTGTTCCACCATCTGTTCTTTTTTTATCCCAAGATTACGGCTGCTCTGAAAATACTGACGCACTCTGTTTTTCAGACTGATTGCTTTTCCAACGTAAATAATGGTATCCCTTTCATCATGCATAATATAAACCCCTGGTTTTCCCGGAAGTTTTTTTAATTCTTCTTCAATATCAAACATATTTCTTCCTCCTGAAACAGTATTTATAAAGCAAAAGAAGTTACTGCAAATATACTCTGCAATAACTTCTTTGAATCATCGAACCCTTATGCTTCCACCGGTTCTCCCTTGATTTCCCTGAAAATCTTCATAAATTCTTTTCCTGTAATCGTCTCTTTCTGAATCAGGAATTCTGCAATTTTATCCAGTGCCTCCCGGTTCTCGCGCAGAAGACGTTTTGCCTCATCATAAGAAGTTTTCAGAAGTTTCATTACCTCATGATCGATTTCTGTTGCAGTAGAATCACCACAATTCATGACTGCTCTTCCATCCAGATACTGACTTTGTGTCTCTGCAAGTCCCATCAGTCCAAAACGCTCGGACATTCCATACTGGGTAATCATAGCTCTTGCAACTTTTGTAGCCTGTTCAATATCATTGGCAGCACCTGTAGTAACTGTATCAAATACAATTTCTTCTGCTGCACGTCCGCCAAGATAGCCCACCAGCATCGCTTCCAGTTCTTTCTTCGTATTCAGATATTTTTCTTCTTCCGGAACATGCATTACATACCCCAATGCTCCCATCGTACGTGGAACGATCGTGATTTTCTGAACCGGTTCTGAATCTTTCTGCAAAGCACTTACCAATGCATGACCTACTTCATGATAGGATACGATCCGACGTTCTTCTGCACTTAAAATCCGGTCTTTTTTCTCTTTTCCTACAAGAACCACTTCCACCGCCTCCAGAAGGTCCTTCTGTGAGACCGCCCTTCTGCCCTGCTTTACCGCGAGAATCGCTGCCTCATTGATCATGTTTGCCAGATCGGATCCTACTGCCCCGGAAGTTGCCAATGCAATGCCCTCTAAATCTACCGTTTCATCCAGTGCGACATTCTTGGAATGTACTTTCAGTATATTCACACGCCCCTTCAGATCCGGACGATCTACAATGACACGTCGGTCAAATCGTCCCGGACGGAGCAATGCAGGATCCAGTACTTCCGGACGGTTCGTTGCAGCCAGAATCAACAGTCCTTTGGATGTATCAAATCCATCCATTTCTGCCAGAAGCTGATTCAGTGTCTGCTCTCGCTCATCATTCCCACCAAACCGGGAATCTCTTGTTTTACCAATTGCATCTACTTCATCAATAAAAATAATACAAGGAGCATTTTTCTTTGCTTCTTCAAACAAATCTCTGACACGGGAAGCCCCTACACCTACAAACATCTCAACAAAGTCCGAACCGGAAAGTGAGAAAAACGGCACATGTGCTTCTCCTGCAACTGCCTTGGCAAGTAATGTCTTACCGGTTCCCGGAGGCCCTACCAACAGTGCACCCTTTGGAAGCTTTGCACCGATCTCCGTATATTTTCCGGGATTATGCAGGAAATCCACTACTTCCTGGAGAGATTCTTTTGCTTCATCCTGACCTGCAACATCTTTAAAAGTAACGCCTGTTTCTTTTTGTACATAAGCCTTTGCCTTACTTTTCCCAACGCCGCCCATCATTCCACCATTTTTATTCATACGGCGAAACAGAAGGCTGAACAGTCCAAACATCAGCACAACCGGGAGCACAAAACTCAAGATTGCATAAAGCAGTTCTCCTGCCATATTTGGTTTTTCTTTTTTAAACTCAACCCCTGCCTGAGCCAGCCTCTTTGTCAGCTCATTTTCATCTTCTGTTGCAACAACAGTTCTTGTTTCTTTGCCTAATCTTCCACTCTGTTTCAGTGTAACTGTAAGATCATCTGATTGTATTACTACTTCCTGGACTTTTCCCTGATCGAGTAATTCAATAAATTCACTGTATGAAATCTCGCTGGATACACTTCTTGTCATTCGTGATAACATATTCATACAAAACAGACTGACCATAATACAGATTAAAAGAACCAGAAGGGATTGCTTATTCTTGGATCCATTATTATTCGGATCCTGATTACGATTTTGATTTTGATCCATCTTATTCCTCCTCATTCTGTCTTCTATATTATACGGATTGCCTCTGAAGAAATCAATAAGAAGATTGTGAAAAACCCGACACAATTCTAAAACTTTCATGAATTTCCACCTGTTTCTGTGGAATCTTTACAAATTCATATATTTTCTCATGATATACTGGAATTTTCCTCTGTTTTTGTGGTACAATTAAATTCGTGTGATGAAATAGATAATAATAAGTGATTAAGGAAAAGAAAGGCATAAAGAAAATGAAGACAGGATTTGATAACGACAAATATTTATCCATGCAGTCCGAACACATTCGCCAGCGTATCAATCAGTTCGACAATAAACTATACCTTGAATTTGGCGGAAAACTCTTTGATGATTACCACGCATCCAGAGTTTTGCCTGGTTTTGCACCTGACAGCAAGCTTCGCATGCTGATGCAGCTTTCCGATCATGCGGAGATCGTAATTGTAATCAGTGCCGGTGATATTGAAAAAAACAAAGTCCGTGGGGATCTTGGCATCACTTATGATATTGATGTACTTCGACTGATCGATGCATTCCGAAGCCGCGGCTTATATGTAGGCAGTGTTGTAATCACTCAGTTCTCCGGTCAGAACAGTGCACTGACCTTCCGGAACAAATTGGAAAAACTTGGAATTAAAACTTATATTCATTACTCCATCGAAGGTTATCCTGGTAATATTCCTCTGATTGTCAGTGATGAAGGCTATGGCAAAAATGAATATATTGAAACAACAAGACCTCTTGTTGTAATCACAGCACCGGGACCTGGAAGCGGAAAAATGGCTACCTGCCTCTCTCAGCTGTACCATGAACACAAACGTGGTGTCCACGCCGGATATGCCAAATTCGAAACATTCCCAATCTGGAATATTCCTCTGAAACATCCTGTCAATTTGGCTTATGAAGCTGCCACTGCAGATTTAAATGATGTAAATATGATCGACCCCTTCCATCTGGATGCTTATGGGGAAACCACTGTCAACTATAACCGTGATGTAGAAATCTTCCCTGTTCTCAGTGCAATTTTTGAACGCATCTTCGGCAAATGCCCTTACCAGTCTCCGACAGATATGGGTGTCAACATGGCAGGAAACTGTATTGTTGATGATGCCGTCTGCCAGGAAGCATCCAAACAAGAAATCATTCGCCGGTATTATCAGGCAGTGGACGGACTGACCGACGGAACCCGTACAGAAGAGGAAGTTTTCAAGATTCAGCTTCTGATGAAACAGGCCAAAATTTCTCCGGAAGATCGTACCGTAACGGTTGCTGCCAAAGAACGTGCAGAAAAAACCTCTGCTCCTGCAGCTGCTATGGAACTGGAGAATGGTCAGATCATCACCGGTAAAACTTCGGATCTTTTAGGAGCTTCCGCAGCCCTTTTACTGAATGCATTAAAAGAACTTGCGGGACTTCCCCATGATCTGCATGTGATTTCTCCTGCATCCATCGAACCAATCCAGAAACTGAAGACGGAATATCTGGGAAGTAAAAATCCACGTCTTCATACAGACGAAGTTCTGATTGCGCTTTCCAGCTCAGCTGCCACAAGTGATGCTGCCCGTATGGCTCTGGAACAACTTCCGAAACTGAAAGGTTGTCAGGTTCATTCCTCCGTTATGCTGTCTTCGATAGACAGAAAAATTTTCCAGAAACTTGGAATACAGCTTACCTGTGAACCGGTATACGAACACAAAAAATTATATTAAATTTCTCTTTTGGCATCCATGATTGTTTCATGGATGCCAATTTTTTTCGATATTCCAATTTTCTTTTCCCTGTGTTAGAATAGACCCAATAAATCTTTTGAAAGGGAGAGAATTTAAAATGGAAAAAAGAAATGTCATTCAAGTAGAAGACCGTGTTCCGGTAAAGCTTTTGATTCCTCTGAGTATCCAACACATGTTTGCCATGTTCGGAGCCACTGTTCTGGTACCTTTTATCTTTGGAATTAATCCGGCCATTGTTCTTTTTATGAACGGTGTAGGAACCTTGCTGTTCATTGCCATCACCAAAGGAAAGGCCCCTGCTTATCTGGGTTCCAGTTTTGCATTCCTGGCACCAGCCGGAATTGTAATCAGCCAAATGGGATATGCATATGCTCTGGGCGGATTTGTAGCTGTCGGTTTTTGCGGCTGTATTCTGGCTCTGATCATTTACAAATTTGGTTCAGACTGGATTGATGTTGTTCTTCCTCCTGCCGCTATGGGGCCTGTAGTTGCTCTGATTGGTCTGGAATTATCCGGAAGTGCTGCAAAGAATGCAGGTCTTCTTGACGAAGTGATTGATTCGAAAAATGTAATTGTATTTCTGGTGACTCTTGGCGTGGCAATTTTCGGAAATATTCTTTTCCGTGGTTTTTTGTCGGTGATTCCCATTCTGATTGCTGTACTCGCCGGTTACATTGCAGCTTTATGCTGTGGAATGGTGGATTTTCAGGCAGTTGCTTCGGCGCCTCTTTTTGCTTTACCAAATTTTCAGTTCCCCAAATTTCATTTGAATGCCATTCTGATCATTCTGCCTGTTATACTGGTCATTACCTCCGAACATATCGGTCATCAGGTTGTTACCAGTAAAATCGTTGGAAGAGATCTCCTGAAAGATCCGGGACTGCATCGCTCCCTTCTGGGCGACAATTTTTCTACTATGCTCTCCGGTTTCATCGGTTCCGTACCGACTACCACTTATGGAGAGAATATCGGTGTCATGGCAGTCACAAAAGTATACAGTGTCCGGGTAATTGCAGGTGCTGCTGTTTTATCTATTATCTGTTCTTTTGTAGGAAAACTTTCCATGCTGATTCAGACCGTTCCCGGTCCTGTAATCGGTGGGATCTCATTCCTGTTATATGGTATGATCGGAGCTTCCGGTATTCGTATTCTGGTAGACTCAAAGGTAGATTACGGCCGTTCCAGAAATCTTACACTGACATCGGTTGTCTTTGTCACTGGTTTATCCGGCATCTCTGTCAAATTCGGAAATGTTGAACTTACTGGTATGGTTCTTGCGTGCATTATCGCCATGCTTCTCAGTCTCGTTTTCTATATTCTTGATAAAATGCATCTCACCAATGACCTGGAAGAAACTTAACGGTTTATGAAACAAAAGAAGCTCCCGGGAAATGCCGGTCGGCATTTCCCGGGAGCTTCTTCTGCTATCTTATTCTTTAATCCTCATATCCATTTGGATTGTTTGACTGCCATCTCCATGAATCTTCACACATTTCTTTGATTCCATACTCTGCTGTCCATCCAAGTTCTTCTCTTGCTTTATCTGCACTTGAGTAACAGGTTGCAATATCTCCAGGACGACGATCTTTGATTACATAAGGAATCTTCACGCCGGTTGCCGCTTCAAAGTTTTTCACAATGTCAAGGACACTATATCCCTTTCCTGTTCCCAGATTGTAAATCTTCAAACCTGCTTTTTCCTCAATTTTCTTCAGTGCTTTCACGTGACCTTTTGCCAGATCCACTACATGAATGTAATCACGTACACCGGTTCCATCCGGAGTATCGTAGTCATTTCCGAATACACCCAGTTCTTTCAGTTTTCCTACAGCTACCTGTGTAATATATGGCATCAGATTATTTGGAATACCATTTGGATTTTCTCCAATCGTACCGCTCTTATGTGCTCCGATCGGGTTAAAGTAACGAAGCAATACGACATTCCATTCCGGATCTGCTTTCTGAATATCGGAAAGGATCTGTTCCAGCATGGATTTTGTCCATCCATATGGATTTGTACACTGTCCCTTCGGACATTCTTCTGTGATCGGAACAAATGCCGGATCTCCATATACAGTTGCGGAGGATGAGAAAATAATATTTTTCACTCCGTGTTTTCTCATAACATCTACCAGTGTAAGAGTTCCTGCAATATTATTCTCGTAGTATTCCCATGGTTTCGCAACAGACTCTCCTACTGCTTTGAGTCCTGCAAAATGGATACAGGAATCAATCTCTTCTTTCTCAAAAATTTCATTCAGTGCTTCACGATCCAGAATATCCGCTTTATAGAAAGTTACCGGTTTTCCGGTAATCTTTTCAACCCGTTTCAGTGATTTTTCACTCGCATTACTTAAATTATCAAGAACCACCACATCATATCCTGCATTCTGCAGTTCTACTACGGTATGGCTTCCGATATATCCTGCACCGCCTGTTACTAAAATTGCCATGTTACAACTCCTCCTTCTATTTTTTATGTTTTAAAACACATTTTATGTTCAATATTACTTTATCACCATTTACAGAAAAAGAAAAGAGTAAAAATTAATTTTCCCAGAGTTTTTCCGGATATAATCCATCTTCCTTCATTTTTCGAATAGCAGCAACTACAACCGGCTTGTCTTCCTTATACGTAACACCAAACCACTTATCTGTAGATTTCAATACTTTTACAGTTGCTTTTTCCTCTGTCAGAAGATTTCCTACTACAGATGGGAGAAAATATTCACACTTCAGTGGATTCTTCTTCAGATTTTCTTCCAGAAATACAGGGAAGCCTGCCTTCAGTTCCTGTAAAATACTTGGAGTAAATCCCCACATATTCATAGAAACAATGCTGTCATTTGGTATCTCTGTCCAGGTAGCACCATCATCTTCTGTAAAGGCTGCCTGTCCATTTCTTTTTTCAATATGTGTTCTTTCCTGAATTCCGATGAGATTATTGTCTTCATCTGTCATGCAGACACCTCTTGCCACATGTCCATTTTCTGTCAATGTATTTTCCAGCACATATCCCACCATTGTATATCTGTATTTGTCATCATCTTCATGAGTTGTCAGATAATCATAAATCACCTGAAATGCATGGGAACCGTAATAATCATCTGCATTGATCACCGCAAAAGGTGCATCGACTACATCCATACAACAAAGAATCGCATGTCCTGTTCCAAACGGTTTTACTCTTCCTTCCGGAACGGAGAAACCATCCGGCAGATTTGTCAATTCCTGGAAAACATATTCTACCTGAATCTGTTTGCTCAGTCTGTCACCAATTGCTTCTTTAAAACTTTCTTCATTTTCTTTTTTTATGATAAAAACGACTTTCTTAAATCCTGCTTTCACTGCGTCATAGATTGAAAAATCCATGATAATATGCCCCTGCTCGTCTACAGGGTCAATCTGCTTTAATCCTCCATAACGACTCCCCATGCCTGCTGCCATAACTACCAAGACCGGATCTTTCATAATCAATACCTCCTTAGATTTCCATATAAACCGGAATTTCCTTATAATTAGTTTACCACACAGCACCTGCCTTCGTAAAGCTGACATTCTGCAATTCCCAAAAAACATCCATTATGTAAGGTTGTGAATCAAAATGAATAAACACTTTTTTCATTTCTGTTCAGGCGTCTGCCGGACGCCCGAACAGGAACCTTTTTCTTTCTGAAAATTCTTTCCTATTTATCCGGTTGTTTTACCAGAATTTTCATATTATAATAATAACATCAAAAGCAATTCGCTTGAACAAAAGGAGATCATCTCATGAGAATCTACAAAACAAAAAATTATGATGAAATGAGCAAAAAAGCTGCACAAATCATTGCCGCACAGATTGAATTGAAACCGGAATGTGTACTTGGTCTGGCTACCGGTTCCACTCCTGTAGGAACTTATCAGAATCTGGTAAAATGGTATCAGGAAGGTTCCCTTGATTTTTCCGGTGTTTCTTCCTGTAATCTCGATGAATACAAGGGTCTGAGTCCGGAAAACGAACAAAGCTACCGTTATTTCATGAATCATAATCTGTTTGACCATGTCAACATTGACAAAGAAAGAACTTTCGTTCCAAATGGTCTGGAAGAAGACAGCAAACAGGCATGCGAGATGCATGAACAGGCAATTCGTGCACTTGGCGGTATTGATTTACAGCTTCTTGGACTTGGTCGGAACGGACACATCGGTTTCAATGAACCTGCAGATCATTTTCCAAAGGAAACACATTGTGTGAATCTTACAGAAAGCACCATACAGGCAAATAAACGTTTCTTTTCCGATGAAAGTGAAGTACCCCGCCAGGCTTATACTATGGGCATCGGCACGATCATGAATGCTGCAAAAATTCTTGTAGTTGTAAGCGGAGAAGACAAAGCAGATGCTCTTTGCGCTATGATCAGCGGCCCCATCACTCCAGACGTACCGGCTTCTATTCTTCAGCTCCATCCGGATGTTACAGTTGTTGCAGATGAAGCTGCATTATCAAAACTGAAATAGCAGAAAAAATCCCGGCAAACGCCGGGATTTTCTTTTGTGTACGAAAATATCTCCCAGTCACCTCAAAAGACTCAGCAGTTGTCCACTTAAGTTTATAATAAAATGCACATAAATGGATGATTTTAAGGTTCCATAGCGATGTGCCACATATCCAAGCACAAGACCCATCAAAAATGCATAAGCTCCCTGTACCAGATTCATATGAAGAGCACCGAAATAAAAGGCCTGTATCAAATTTGCTGCCCAGAACGGAAAACTGTTTTTTAAGATTCCAAGGCACAGACCCCTCGTCAGAAGTTCCTCTGTCACCGGAGCCACTGCCACTACATAAATAACAGACAGCAATGTAGGACTTCCCATTCCCAGATTTTCCATGATTTCTGTATAATGATTCATAAAATCTGGAAAAATAATGTACAAAATATTTAAAAGATAAGAAATCCCAATCTGGAGCAGAATTCCTGTCAAAGCCAGGCTAATCCATGTAAGAATCGTCATATTTTTTCTGGCTGCAGATTTTCTCCTGTTTTTATACCAGAAAATTGCCGGAAGGAAGAAAAGCAGATAACTGATGATACTCAGCAGATAGATTCCTTCCTGATCCAGAAAATCCAGTAACTTCTTTCCCCAGCCCACATTGTGAAAAAATCCCGTCAGTAAGCCGGTTCCAATTACATAACCGCCGCTTCCGATTATTTGTGCTATAAAAAATAATGCAATGGGCATAAGGCTGAAAAGCAAAGTCTTTACTTTTTTTCCCATTTTCTATCCTTTCTTCTGCCAGAATTTACATGTCTTTAAAATGGAAATTGCTTCTTCCCTCTGCATAGTCTCCAACGATTTGTCCCTGTCCGAATAATTTATATTTATAAGTAACCAGACCTTCCAGACCGACCGGACCTCTTGCATGGATTTTTCCGGTACTGATTCCCACTTCTGCTCCAAAACCATAACGGAATCCATCGGCAAACCGCGTCGAACAGTTCTGGTATACACCTGCGGAATCTACCAGCTGCATAAAAATTTCAGCGGTTTCTTTCTTCTCTGTTATAATACAGTCTGTATGGTGTGATCCAAAACGATTAATATGGGCTACTGCTTCCTGGACATTTTCCACCAATTTCACAGATACGATCAAATCCAGATACTCCGTGTTAAATTCCTCTTCTCCCATAAGCTCACAGGGAATGATTCTGCTGACTTCTTCTGTTCCTCTGACTTTTACCTTGTGTTCGGTCAGTTCCTGATAAAGAACCGGCAGAAATTTCTCTGCGATTTTTCGGTGAATGAGCAGTGTTTCTACTGCATTGCATGCTGCAGTATACTGAGTTTTGGCATCAATAATAACCGGGATTGCTTTCTTCTCATCATATTCCTCATCTACATAAATATGACAGATTCCATCTGCGTGACCCATAACCGGGATTTTTGTATGATTCATAATATACTGTACAAACTGATTAGAACCTCTTGGGATTAACAGGTCTACAGATTCATGACAGGACAGAAGTTCATCAATTTCATTATGCAGTTCTGCCTGAAGCATACATCCTTCCGGTACGCCAGTCTGTACCGCTGCCGTATAAATAATGTCAAACAGCACTTTATTGGTTCTTGCCGTTTCTTTTCCGCCTTTTAAAACTGCACAGTTTCCGCTTTTCAGGCAAAGAGAAGAAATCTGTACCAGTGCATCCGGACGCGCTTCAAAAATAATCCCAATCACACCAATTGGACAGGACACACGATACAATTCCAATCCCTCGTCCAATTGGCGTGCCAACTGAACTTTTGAAAGAGGATCTGGCAATTTTATCAGTTCCTGAATCCCGGCAGTTACATCCTCCAGCTTGTGTTCATCAAATTTCAGACGCTTCATAACTGCAGGTGCAATCCCTGCCTCTTCTGCTGCTTTCATATCTTCCTCATTTGCCAGAAAGATTTCTTCTTTCTTTTCAAGAAGTGCTGCCCGTACAGCTTCCAGTGCTTTATTTCTCTGCTCTCCTGAAAGCGCCGCCATTTTGGAGCTGTCCTGTTTCATTCTCTTTGTTGCTTCTTTCATATTCATCTGCATTTCCTCATCTTTCTTACCATTCTATTTCTTCCACCGGCACAGGATTTTTATTAATCATCATATCTGTCACTTTTCCGCTCCGAAAACGGATCACCCGGTCAGCCATTGGTGCAATGGCGGAATTATGGGTAATAATAATGACTGTCATATGTTCCTTCCTGCAGGTCGTTTGCAGTAATTTCAAAATCTGTTTTCCTGTATTGTAATCAAGCGCTCCCGTAGGTTCATCACATAAAAGCAGTTTTGGATTCTTTGCAATCGCTCTGGCGATTGCCACTCTCTGCTGTTCTCCTCCGGAAAGCTGGGCAGGAAAATTTCCCATACGGTCTTTCAATCCTACTTTTTCAAGCACTCCAGCCGGATCCAGAGAATCCTTGCAAATCTGCACTGCCAGCTCTACATTCTCCAAAGCAGTCAGATTGGGCACCAGATTATAAAACTGAAAAACAAATCCCACATCATTTCTCCTGTAGCTTACCAAATCCTTCCCCTTACACTGATTGATATAGGTCCCATCTACGATCACTTCACCGGAAGTAACGGAATCCATTCCTCCAAGAATATTCAGTGCTGTGGTTTTTCCTGCACCCGAAGCTCCAAGAATGACTGCCAGTTCTCCCTGCTCAACGGTGAACTCTGCCCCATCCAGTGCTTTGATCTCCACAGAATCTTTGCTTCCATATGTTTTTTTTACATGCCGGAATTCTATAAAAGCCATATGATCTTCCCTGCCTTTCGCATGTTTTTTCAGATTTTAAATATCCTTGTGCAATATTATAGCCTGATTCCTTCTATACTGCAAATACTTCCTTGAAGAAAAGTTTTCTTCTAAATCTATTGACTTTTCTTTTTATTCGTTTTATCATATGAACAAGTATTCATATGTTTTATTTTATCTATATTGAGGAGGCGGAAATTATGAGTCAGAATCATGAACAGGAACATCACCACGAACATGAGCACGAACACTGCTCTTGTGGACACGAGCATCACCACGAACACCAGCACGAACACCAGCATAAACATCAGCCGGGACATCCTGCGGACTGTCAGTGTGAACTGTGTCATCCGCATGAAGAATACTGTGATGTATGCGGAGAAAGTCTTGCCAATTGTAAGTGCCATATGCCGGATGCAGACTGTGAGAAAAAAGTTTATATTTTAAAGAATCTGGGATGTGCCAATTGCGCGGCAAAAATGGAGGCCAAAATCAGGGAGTTACCCGGCGTCGAATATGCTTCTATTACGTTTGCCACAAATCAACTTCGTCTCTCTGCAAAAGACCATGCAGCTTTACTTCCGAGAATTCAGGAGATCTGTTCTTCGATCGAATCGCAGATAGTCGTTGTTCCACGTTTCAAAATGCCGGGAGCTTTTGTAACAAAAACGTATCTTATAGAGAATCTGGGATGTGCACATTGTGCCTCTAAAATGGAAGAATCCATCAATCAGATTCCGGAAATAACCAATGCTGTTTTGACCTTTGCCACCAAACAGTTAAAAGTAACTGCCAGAAGAGACCCGGATATTTTTCTTGAACAGATGCAGAAAATCTGTTCCGATATTGAAAGTGAAGTAATCCTGAAACCAAAAGATTCTTCTCCCAAAAGCCCGGATACCCTTCCAATAAAGGAAATGAAAGACAGAAATTCTCTCCTTCCGATTATCGGCGGTGCCGTTCTTTTTGCAGCAGGAACGATCCTGGATAAAACAGGATATTCTACGTTGTCTCTTGGTATTTTCCTGATTGCTTATCTGCTCCTTGGCGGACGCATTCTACTGACTGCAATCCGTAATCTTTCCAAAGGCCACGTATTTGATGAAAACTTTCTGATGAGCGTTGCAACCATCGGTGCACTGGTGATCCGTGAATATCCGGAAGCAGTTGGTGTTATGCTTTTTTATCGAATTGGTGAATATTTTGAGCATAAAGCAGTAGAAAGAAGCCGCAGTCAGATTATGGACGCAGTGGACATGCGGCCGGAAACCGTAAATCTGACCATTGGAGATATCGTCAAAGTGATTCCCGCCCAAGATGCTGTGGTAGGAGATATTGTTCTGATTCGTCCGGGTGACAGGATTCCTCTGGACGGAGTCATTATCGATGGAGAAAGCCGAATCGACACTTCTCCGGTAACCGGGGAACCGGTTCCCGTAAAAGTTGGATTTGGTTCTTCTGTAACTTCGGGATGTGTAAATACTTCAGGGACTTTAAAAATGCGTGTAGAAAAAGTCCTGGAAGAATCTATGGTTACCAGAATTCTGGATTCTGTTGAAAATGCAGCTGCTAACAAACCGAAAATTGACCGGTTTATCACAAAATTTTCAAAAATCTATACACCCTTTGTCGTATTTCTTGCAATTGCCACTGCAATCATTCCATCTCTCATAACAGGAGACTGGAATCACTGGGTTTATACCGCTTTGACATTCCTTGTTATCAGCTGTCCCTGTGCCCTTGTCCTGAGCGTCCCTCTGGCATTTTTCTCGGGAATCGGAGCTGGTTCCAAACGTGGAATCCTTTTTAAAGGCGGATCATCTATGGAAGCAATGCGCAATGTATCCGCAGTCATAATGGACAAAACCGGTACTCTGACAAAGGGAAATTTTGTGCTCCAGAAAGCAGTCCCCTTTGATGGTCTGGATGAACACACACTGCTGTCTCTTTGTGCCAGCTGTGAGATCACTTCTACTCACCCCATTGGTCACAGTATTGTAACTGCAGCTGTGGAATCCGGAATCACTCCGAAACATCCGGAAAAAACAGAAGAGATTGCCGGATGTGGTATACGTGCAAGCCTGAACGGGGAAGAACTTCTCTGTGGAAACAGAAAACTGATGAAACAGTTTCATATATCTCTGAATGACCTTCCGCTTCCTGAACTTGGAGTCGAAGTATTCGCTGCCAGAAATGGCAAGTGTATCGGATATTTGCTCATCTCAGATACATTAAAAGAAGAAACACCTTCTGCGATACAGAAAATAAAAGAGCTTGGAATTACTCCTGCTATGCTGACCGGCGATGCAGAAGATACTGCAAATGCCATCGCTGAAGCTGCAGGCATTGAAGAAGTCCGCGCCCGCCTTCTTCCTCAGGATAAATTAAATGAGTTAATCCGTTTCCGTAATCAATACGGAGCTGTTATGTTTGTAGGTGATGGAATCAATGACGCTCCTGTTCTTGCAGGCGCCGATGTCGGTGCAGCTATGGGAAGCGGTGCAGATGCCGCAATTGAAGCTGCAGATGTTGTATTTATGAATTCTTCTATGGAATGTGTTCCTCAGGCGCTGAACATCGCAAGAGAAGCTACTTCTATCTCCTGGCAAAATGTAGTATTTGCCCTTGTTGTAAAAGCCCTTGTTATGATTCTGGGTCTGTTCGGGATTGCCTCTATGTGGATGGCTGTATTCGCAGACACCGGGGTGGCAATTCTGTGTGTACTCAATTCCATTCGTCTTCTTTATAAAAAAAATCTATAATTCATTTACAGACAGGAGCCGGCAAATAGCCAGCTCCTGTCTCTTTTTCTTTTTATTTACATTTGTTTTCTTACGATTTTATATTCATCATTCATCTGAAAATAAGGACATTCACGGAACGTATCCGTCATAAATTTTCCCATTTCGTCTTCGTCTAAAGGCATATCACAAATATAATACCCCCATTCCTCATCATATATATAATTGCTGCAATATTCACAATTCGCCGCGCTTCTTTTTTTCTTCAAACTTTTTCCTCCTGTTTTTCCAATCATTAACATACTATAATTACATATATCAAAATTTAAAATATTTTGCAATCTATGATTTAAAAAAATATGCAGTGATGTTATAATATCCTAATGGCATTTTAACTATATATATTCTGGAGGAATTTATGGAAATTATTATTGTGGGCTGCGGAAAAGTTGGCCGCACCCTTGCTGAACAGCTCAGCAATGAAAAGCACAACATTGTTATTGTTGATCTGAATGAGAAAAAGATTCAGGATACGGCTGAAGACATGGATATCATGGCACTTCATGGCAATGCATCCAGCATCAACACCTTAATGGAAGCAGGGATTGAAACTGCTGATCTACTCATTGCGGTAACCGGATCCGATGAACTGAATCTTCTGTGCTGCCTGATTGCAAAAAAAGTGAGCGCATGTCATACCATTGCAAGAGTCCGCAATCCGGTTTACAGCAAAGAAATCGGATTTATCAAGAGAAGCCTTGGGCTTTCTATGATTATCAACCCGGAACATGCGGCTGCAATTGAAATTTCGCGTATTCTCCGCTTTCCTTCGGCAATCAAAATTGATACCTTTGCCAAGGGTCGTGTAGAACTGATGAAATTCAAAATCAAACCGGAATTTAAATTAAACAATATGTCTGTCACGGAGTTCGGGGAACGTTATAAAAATCTGATTCTGATCGGTGCTGTAGAGCGTGGAGATCAGGTCAGTATCCCGTCTGGAAGTTTTGTTCTGAAAGACAACGACATTGTATCCGTTATCGCATCACCGGTGAATTCTGCCCTGTTTTTCAATAAAATAGGCATTCATACCCATCAGGTAAAAAGTACTATGATTGTAGGCGGAGGAACTCTCTCCTATTATCTGGCAAAGATTCTTCTTACGATGAACATTCGTGTACTGATCGTGGAATCGGATGAAGCCCGCTGTGAACATCTGAGCGAACTCCTTCCAGGTGCTACGATTATTCATGGAGATGGAACCGACAAAAATCTGCTTCTGGAAGAGGGACTGACCCGGGTGGAATCTTTTGTAACCCTTACCAATCTGGATGAAGAAAATATTCTCCTGGCACTTTTTGCAAAAAAAATTACAAATGCCAAACTGGTCTCCAAAGTCAATCGTATTGCTTTTGATGACATTATCGAAGGTCTGGATATCGGCAGTGTAGTTTATCCAAAATACATTACTGCTGATTATATTCTTCAATATGTTCGTGCCATGCAGAACAGCATCGGAAGCAATGTGGAAACATTGTATCAGATTCTTGACAATAAAGCAGAAGCTCTGGAATTTTCTATCCGTGATGACTGTCCGTTTTTGAATACGCCACTGGCAGATTTAAACATACGGGAAAATCTTCTGGTTGCCTGCATTAACAGAAATGGCAAGATTCTGATTCCAAGAGGCCAGGATTCCATTCAGTCCGGCGATACAGTAATTATAGTCACTACCATAAAAGGACTGAATGATATTCGTGACATTTTGAAAAAATAATACACTGTAAGAGTTCGGGGGAAAAAATGAATTATTCAATTATTTGTTATATTATTGGGTGGATTTTGAATTTCGAGGCTTTATTCATGACCCTTCCCTGTTTAACAGCACTGATTTACCAGGAACATTCCGGCTGGTCTTTCTTTTTGACCGCCATGTTCTGTCTGTTGCTCGGTATCCCTCTTGTACAGAAAAAACCAAAGAACAAGATTTTCTATACAAAAGAAGGATTTGTTACCGTTGCACTGAGCTGGATCATACTCAGTATCATGGGATCTCTTCCTTTTCTTCTTGGAGGAGCCATTTCCAATCCCATTGACGCGTTGTTTGAGACTGTATCCGGTTTTACTACCACCGGAGCAAGTATTCTGTCAGAAGTAGAAAGCCTCCCGAGATGTATGCTCATGTGGCGAAGTTTCACCCACTGGATCGGTGGTATGGGAGTACTGGTTTTTCTCCTGTGTCTTCTCCCTTTGACCGGTGGCGGTGGATATCATATGAATCTTATGAAAGCAGAAAGTCCGGGTCCTTCCGTTACCAAACTGGTTCCACAGGTACAGTCTACTGCGAAAATATTATACAGTATTTATCTGTTCCTGACTGTATTGGAAATTATTTTTCTGCTTCTGGGTGGCATACCGATATTTGACGCATTGACTACTGCTTTTGGAACAGCCGGTACCGGTGGTTTCGGAATCAAGAACGACAGTATTACCAGTTATTCTCCTTATATTCAATATGTGGTTACTGTTTTCATGATTTTATTCGGTGTAAATTTCAGTGCCTATTTCCTGATTTTTATCCGGAAATTCGGCCAGTTGTTTCATCTGGAAGAAGTACGTTGGTATTTTATTATCATTTTGGCATCGACCGGCATCATTGCATTTAATATTCGGGATCTGTATCCCACTCTGGAAGAAACGGTACGCCATTCTGCATTCCAGGTTGCCTCCATCATTACTACGACTGGATTCGGTACCACAGACTTCGATCTTTGGCCGGAATTATCCAGAACGATTCTGGTCATTCTTATGTTTATTGGTGCCTGTGCAGGCAGCACAGGAGGCGGTATGAAAATATCCCGGTTTATTATTCTTCTGAAGACCGTAAAAAAAGAACTCCATACCTATCTTCATCCAAGAAGCGTCCGGAAAATCCAGATGGACGGAAAAGTCATCGAACATGGTGTCGTCCGCTCTACAAATGTATATCTGATCACCTATGTAATGATTTTTGTATTTTCTATTTTACTGGTCAGTCTGAATAACCACGACCTGATTACAAATTTTACTGCTGTTGCTGCCACTTTAAACAATATCGGACCTGGATTGAATCTTGTAGGTCCCACTCAGAATTTTTCTATTTTCTCAGGCGGCGCGAAACTTATTTTGATTTTCGACATGCTGGCCGGAAGATTGGAGTTATTCCCTTTGCTGCTTCTTTTCGTAAGAGAAACCTGGAGAAAATTCTGATTTTACTCTTAAAAAAAAGAAGTACTGTTTCAAACCTTTGTCTGTTTGAAACAGTACTTCTTTTTTATTTGCTATAAATGAGCAAATTTAAAAAGCTGCACAATAAGTTCACGCTACTAACGCCAAAACTTCATCAAAAAGAATGTTTCTTGCTCCACACTGGTAGATAAAATGGAGCCGTTCTTTCTGGATTTGATTCTGAATATAGGCAT
>JALFGN010000053.1 GCA_022777285.1 Blautia sp. | reverse complement strand
ACAGACACTGGAGAGGAATTGCGGTGAGCATTCATGAACAGATCATTGATCGGGTGACTCGGGGACTTGAACAGATATTAATGGACATTACACTGGATGATTTGAAGAAGAACTATATGGATTATAAAGAGTGTGATCAGGATATGTATTATATTTAAAAAAATAAAAAAAACACTTGACAATCTTTCTAAGGTTTGATATTCTGCTAGAGGAATAGCTGCCGAAGACAGCAGGTGCCGTTAGGCATAAGGATTAAAACGCCTGCCGAGGAAAGATTCATTCTTAAAATAATTAAGATTGATAAAACCTCTCTGTCTTATGCGGAGAGGTTTTTTTCGTAATGAATGTCAGACATTCTTGGATGAAAATACCTTTCGATAAGGAGCAGCGCAGCCTAAAAAAATAAGGAGGTGCACTAATTCATGGCAAAAGTAGAACTTAAAAAACCTGTCGTAGAAGAGATTTCCAACAGCATTAAAGATGCAGCAAGCGTAGTGTTGGTAAACTACAAAGGTATCAATGTAGATCAGGATACCAGAATGCGTAAGGAATTAAGAGAAGCTGGTGTTGTATACAAAGTATACAAAAACACAATGATGAACTTTGCATTCAAAGGAACTCCTTGTGAAGAGTTATGCCAGCACTTAGAGGGAACAAATGCATTAGCAGTATCAGCAGACGATGCAACTGCACCGGCAAGAATCCTTGCTAAATATGCAAAAGAAGTTCCGACTCTGGAATTGGTAGCAGGTGTTGTAGAAGATGCTTACTACGACAAAGCAGGAATCGAAGCAGTGTCAAAAGTTCCTTCAAGAGAAGAACTTCTTGGAAAATTGCTTGGAAGCATCCAGTCTCCAATTACAAACTTCGCTCGTGTGCTTAACCAGATTGCTGAACAGCAGGGTGGCGCAGCAGCAGAATAATGCTTAGCTAAAACAGCTATCACAACGAATCCAGCCGGAACAGACCGGTAAATAAAAACAAAACGAAAAAATGGAGGTAAATTAAAATGGCAAAATTAACAACAGCTGAATTTATTGAAGCGATCAAAGAATTATCTGTATTAGAATTAAATGAATTAGTAAAAGCTTGCGAAGAAGAGTTCGGTGTATCCGCAGCAGCAGGCGTTGTAGTTGCAGCAGCAGGTGATGGTGCAGCAGCAGCTGAAGAAAAAGATGAATTTGACGTAGAACTGACAGAAGTTGGCGGTGCTAAAGTTAAAGTTATCAAAGTTGTTCGTGAAATCACTGGCTTAGGATTAAAAGAAGCAAAAGAAGTTGTTGACGGTGCTCCGAAGGTAATCAAAGAAGGTGCTTCTAAAGCTGAAGCTGAAGAAATCAAAACAAAACTGGAAGCTGAAGGCGCTAAAGTTACTCTTAAATAATTCAGGCGAAAAAGCAATTCCGAATTTAAGCTCTGACATCGCAAGATGTCAGAGCTTTTTGTTGCATAGCAGGGGTATTCCTGTCAATGAAAAGTATGATAAAAAATAAAAAAAGATGTTGACACGATTGACATGATGTGATATAGTGAAAAATGCACTATTATGGAAACTTATGCCTGTTGTTCTATTTATTTATGAAATTCAAATAATAGCAAAAGGTTCCGAAAGGAGATTTAAGTGTCTGCCATAATAAAATTAAAACATACAAGGGGTGAAACGTCAATGGAGAAAAACAGAATCCGTCCTATTAAATCCGGTAAGAGTATGCGAATGACTTACCAGCGCCAGAAAGAGGTACTGGAAATGCCGAATCTGATTGAAGTTCAGAAGGACTCTTATCAGTGGTTTTTGGACGAAGGTCTTAATGAAGTTTTTGAAGATATCTCTCCAATCGCAGATTATAGCGGTAAATTGAGTTTGGAATTTGTTGACTTTACTTTATGCGAAGATGAAGTAAAATACTCCATCGAAGAGTGTAAAGAAAGGGACGCAACATATGCTGCACCTTTAAAAGTAAAGGTAAAATTATACAACAAAGAAAATGACGAAATCAGTGAACACGAAATTTTCATGGGTGATTTACCACTGATGACTGCTACAGGAACGTTTGTTATTAACGGGGCTGAACGTGTTATTGTCAGCCAGCTGGTTCGTTCTCCTGGCATCTATTATGCAATCGCGCATGACAAACTGGGTAAAACCCTGTATTCTGCTACTGTAATCCCGAACAGGGGTGCATGGCTGGAATATGAGACAGACTCCAATGACGTGTTCTATGTACGTGTAGACAGAACAAGAAAAGTCCCTATTACTGTTCTCATTCGTGCTCTGGGTATCGGTACGAACGCTGAGATTATAGATTTATTTGGTGAAGAACCGAAGATTCTGGCAAGCTTTACCAAAGATACATCCGAAAGCTATCAGGAAGGTCTTCTTGAACTGTATAAGAAAATCCGTCCGGGAGAGCCTCTGGCTGTTGAAAGTGCAGAAAGCCTGATCAATGCTATGTTCTTTGATCCGAGACGTTATGATCTTGCAAAAGTAGGAAGATACAAATTTAATAAAAAATTAATGCTGAGAAACCGTATTGCAGGACATCCTCTGGCAGAAGAAGTGGTAGATATGACTACCGGTGAAATCATCGCAGAGGCAGGTACGGTTGTAACAAAAGAACTGGCTGATCAGATTCAGAACGCAGCAGTTCCTTATGTATGGATTCAGGGCGAAGAACGTAATATCAAGGTTCTTTCCAGTATGATGGTGGATATTACAAGCTTTATCGATGTAGATCCGGCAGAACTGGGTGTTACAGAATTGGTATATTATCCAGTGCTGGCTAAGATTCTGGAAGAGAATGAAGAGATTGAAGATATCAAAGATGCAGTTCGTCGTGAAATTCATGAATTGATTCCGAAGCACATTACAAAAGAAGATATTCTTGCTTCTATTAACTATAACATGCATCTGGAGTATGGTCTGGGTAATGATGATGATATCGACCACCTGGGCAACAGACGTATCCGTGCAGTTGGTGAACTGCTTCAGAACCAGTATAGAATTGGTCTTTCCAGACTGGAAAGAGTAGTTCGTGAAAGAATGACTACTCAGGATATTGAGGGAATTTCACCTCAGTCCCTGATTAATATAAAACCGGTAACAGCAGCAGTGAAAGAATTCTTTGGTTCTTCTCAGCTGTCACAGTTTATGGATCAGAATAACCCTCTTGGTGAGCTGACACATAAGAGACGTCTGTCGGCTTTGGGTCCTGGCGGTCTGTCTCGTGATCGTGCAGGTTTCGAGGTTCGAGACGTTCACTATTCTCATTATGGAAGAATGTGTCCAATTGAGACACCGGAAGGTCCGAACATCGGTCTGATCAACTCCCTTGCATCTTATGCAAGAATTAACGAGTACGGTTTCGTTGAGGCTCCGTATCGTAAAATCGATAAAACAGATCCGAAAAATCCGCGTGTCACAGATGAGGTTGTCTATATGACAGCAGATGAAGAGGATAATTATCATGTAGCACAGGCGAATGAGCCTCTGGATGAAGAGGGACATTTCCTTCATAAGAATGTATCCGGTCGTTACAGAGATGAGACACAGGAATATGAACGCCAGATGTTTGATTACATGGACGTATCTCCGAAGATGGTATTCTCTGTGGCTACTGCACTGATTCCTTTCCTGCAGAATGACGATGCGAACCGTGCGCTGATGGGATCCAACATGCAGCGTCAGGCCGTTCCGCTTTTGACAACAGAAGCACCGGTTGTTGGTACAGGTATGGAAGCAAAAACAGCAGTAGACTCCGGTGTCTGCGTAGTTGCAAGAAAAGCCGGTACAGTAGAATGTGCTGCATCGAAGGAAATTGTCATTCGCAATGATGACGGAACAAAAGATGTATATCATCTGACGAAATTCATGCGAAGCAACCAGAGTAACTGTTATAACCAGAGACCGATTGTCTTCAAAGGCGAACATGTAGAGATGGGACAGGTCATTGCAGATGGTCCGTCTACTTCTATGGGAGAACTTGCGCTTGGTAAGAACCCGTTGATCGGATTTATGACATGGGAAGGTTATAACTACGAAGATGCTGTTCTTTTAAGTGAGAGACTGGTTCAGGATGATGTATATACTTCTATTCATATTGAAGAATATGAAGCAGAAGCCAGAGATACGAAATTGGGACCGGAAGAAATTACAAGAGATGTTCCAGGTGTGGGTGATGATGCACTGAAGGATCTGGATGAACGTGGTATCATCCGTATTGGTGCCGAGGTTCGTGCAGGAGACATTCTGGTAGGTAAAGTTACTCCGAAGGGAGAAACAGAGCTGACAGCAGAAGAAAGACTGCTTCGTGCAATTTTTGGTGAAAAAGCCCGTGAAGTACGTGATACCTCTCTGAAAGTACCACATGGCGAATATGGTATTGTTGTGGATGCGAAGGTATTTACAAGAGAGAATGGAGATGAACTGTCTCCGGGAGTAAATCAGTCTGTTCGCATTTATATTGCACAGAAGAGAAAGATTTCCGTTGGTGATAAGATGGCCGGACGTCACGGTAACAAGGGTGTTGTTTCCCGTGTGCTTCCTGTAGAAGATATGCCATTCCTGCCAAACGGCCGTCCGCTGGATATCGTACTGAACCCTCTGGGTGTGCCTTCTCGTATGAATATCGGACAGGTGCTGGAAATCCACTTGAGTCTTGCTGCAAAAGCACTGGGATTCAATATTGCAACACCTGTATTTGACGGTGCAAATGAAAATGATATTCAGGATACCCTGGAACTTGCCAATGACTATGTAAATATGGAATGGGATGAGTTCGAGGAAAAATATAAAGAAGTTCTGAATCCGGAAGTTCTGCAGTATCTGTCTGATAACCGTGATCACAGAGAACTCTGGAAAGGTGTTCCGATTTCCCGCGACGGTAAAGTAAGACTGCGTGACGGACGTACAGGTGAATATTTTGACAGCCCAGTAACCATCGGACACATGCATTATCTGAAACTGCATCATCTGGTAGACGATAAGATCCATGCACGTTCTACCGGTCCATACTCTCTGGTAACACAGCAGCCGCTGGGTGGTAAAGCTCAGTTCGGTGGTCAGCGTCTTGGAGAAATGGAAGTATGGGCTCTCGAAGCTTATGGTGCAGCTAATA
>JALFGN010000032.1 GCA_022777285.1 Blautia sp. | reverse complement strand
GCTAAAGCCACAAGATTCTTGGGAACTCCTTTCTACTGAAAAGATATTTACCAAGCTAACCCGATAGTTCCTATCGTTCTTTTTTATTCGTCTACGCCACTTCTAATATTCTCAATCCTTCATTAAGAATATTGATAGCAGAATTAACGTCTCTATCGTGGTGGGTATGACAACAAGGACAATCCCATTCTCGTATTGAAAGATTTTTTGTTTCCTTATTTACATATCCACACACATGACAAGTTTGAGAACTTGCATAGAATTTATCTACTTTTACAACTTTCCGTCCATACCAATCAGCTTTCTATTCTAGTTCTCTGACAAATTCAGACCATGACACATCTGCAATCGACTGTGCAAGTTTATGATTCTTAATCATATTCTTTACTTGCAAATCTTCAATACATACCACATCATTGTCTCTAATTATTTCAGTAGACAACTTCTGTAAGAAATCTTTTCTCTGATTTACGATATGTTCCTGAAGTCTTGCAACTTTTATCCTTGCCTTGTTACAATTTGAACTACCTTTTGATTTTCGAGATAATTCTCTTTGTAACTTAGCAAGTTTACCTAAAGACTTCTTTAAATATTTTGGATTTGGAATCATTTCCACATCCGTACAACACAGAGATACAAAATATTTTCCACTTGGTTCTTGTGACACAGTAGCATTAAGAATCCTTCACTGACACCTATATACCAAAGGCTGTAGAGGCCATGCAAAAGCTGATTCAGTACCTCATCACAAAATATAATGGAAAAAAGATTGGTGTTTTCTGTTCTAACGATGATATCGCAAACCTTTTTGAGAGACAGTGCGTAAAAACTGGTATTGATATTCCAAATACTATTGAATTAATAGGATATGACAACTCTCCTGTATCCAACTATGCTGTTTATCGGATTACTTCCATTGATCAAAACATTTCACTTATGGCACAGATCGCTATTGAATCACTGGAAAACTATATTCCTTACGAAAGCATGGTTCCAGCCACCTTAATTGAAAAAGAAACAACAACGATCAGCAAATAGTTTCTAAGCCAATCATGAATTCTTAATGAACAAAAAGCATTTCTATAAAATTCGAAGCAGCCCGGACAAAGGCTGCTTCAATATCTTTTCAAGACATCTGTTAGTAAACCAATTTACTGCGTTACATATGCCCGGCTTCCTCTCTTTCCCATCGATATAAGAATCAATGGAATCTGATATCTCTCATTAATCCACTTAACTCCATCTGTATAGAAGGAAATAACAGCACCAGCTTCTTCTGCCAAACGAATTGCTTTTTTGGTAGCTGCACAGACACCTTCATGCGTCATAGACAATGTTTCCCCGGACAAAAAAACAGCTGCTAAAATCTGTAATACATGGCTGCTTGCAGCAAAAAAGAATTATCACGTATGTTTTGAAAAAACGATCACCTGCAATGATCAACCTTATACTTTGATTTCTTATACTTGTACCGGTGATACTCCCCCCTTATGATCATGGTGTTTCTGCATTTGCTGCATGTGGAACAAATGCTGTGTGCATCGAATTCACCTATATCGAAAGTTATGAAAAAGATTTGGAACTTATATTGACCGATTTCTTAAATGGTTGTCATTTTGATGCCGATTAAAACAGGAGGAAACAAATGCAGCCGATCACACTCATTGCTGAGAATCATATCACGATAACGAAAAAACTTTTTAATGAAGCTATACATACAGCAGAAAATAAAAGCTATTTAAAAGAAAGCAAGCTGTTACTGCTCACGCTTGCCGTATTATATCTTTTAGTAGCAGCCGTCTCCCTGACACTCTTTTTCTCAATATTTTACAGTATAATATTTGCAAATAGTACAATCAGCGGAATCGCAATCAGGGTTCGTTCCATGAAAATCAAAAACAGTTTCCAAAGATTCAGCGGAATCTCACTTTTAATAATAATTGCACCGACTTCTGTCAGATAAATAATCTGTACCAGTGATAACACACCGATGACAAATTTTGTTTTCACAGACTCAATACCTGTGATCAGAAGTGCCGGAATGAACATATCGGTAAATCCGATCAAGGTTGCCGGTGCTACAGCAAAGGCCTCTTCTACCCCGAAAAGTTGCAGATACAGTCCCATTGGATAGGAAATCCATTTGAACACTGGTGTATATGTAGCAATCATAAGAGCAATCATCCCCCATGCCACAACTATGGGGATCAGATCAAAGAACATTCCCATAACAACTTCAAAACCACTGGACAGAATCGAACGAAGATTGAATTTTTCCGCTTTCTGACAGCTTAATTCCAGTGCATAGGACAAGATTCCTTTTTCCTGTGGAACTTCTTCATTGATCTGTTTTCCTGTTTTTTCCCGATAAGTATCCGGAATGGTACGAATCGGAGGAATTCTTGCAATGATCACAGCCAGCACAATACCGGTAATACAAATGCACAGATAAAATGCCGGAAACAGATTTGCAATTCCTACTGTATTAGCAATCATCAAACAGAAGGGAATGGATACCAATGAGAAGTTCGTCATAATATAACTGGCTTCCCGTTTTGTATAAAATCCTCTCATATACTGTTCTCTTGTCAGGATGACTGCTGCATTCGAAGCACCAAACCAGGATGCGATCAAATCGACCGATGCACGTCCCGGCACGTGAAACAGCGGACGTACTACCGGCTTTGCAAGTACCCCGAGGAATTCCATAATTCCGCAATCGGTAAGAAATGGCATAATAAAGCTGAATGCCAGTACAATACAGAACAGGGTTTTACAAAGATCAATCATCGTAACTCCGGTATCCACGGAAGTCACCACTTCCGGTCCAACGTGAAAGACAACCATACATCCGAACACTGCTCCCAGAATTTTAGACACCAGATAAAATGGTGTAGTGGAAAAAGCCCGTTTCAAATAATGATTTTTCCGGATAAATTCCGGTTTTGCAATATAATCGATCAGGCTGATCACTGCCGATACAATCAGCAGAACCAAAAGAATATAATCCAGACTTCCCCCAAACAGATTCTTCAGACCTGTCTTCAGGAAATCAAGCAGTGTGGTAAACGATTCTCCCTGTGGGATCGGTACCAGAAACATTAAGATACCAAAAGCGGAACACAAAATAAATTTCAGCATATTTTTGGTATTGACACTGGAATGTTGTTTCATTTTCTTTTCTCCTCATTTTTATGATAATCTGTTAAGCTTCTATTGCCTCAACTTCTTCCATGGCACGATAAATCATATCTTCTGTTACTTTATACGGAATGTGTTCCATATCCGGTCCTGTAACGATTTCCCGCAGAACTTCTTTCAGTTCTGTACGATCCAGTTTTACATGCATCTGTTTTAATGTGGTATGAATTCCCAACTTTGTCAGGAATTCACGCAGCCGTAACAGTTCTTCTTTCTGTCCATCTACAGCCAGCTGAACAAGCACCCCATACGCAACTACATCTCCGTGCAGGTAATGTTCTTCAAATCCCGGCAGAAGAACCAGTCCATAATATACCGAATGTGCAACAGCACAGTTATAATCATCCAATACCATCAGCGATACCATACCGGTACTGACAATAATAGCCAGAACGGTCTGTTCCAGATCATAAGATGTTTTTCCTTCACGGCAATCCTGCAGAGCTTCAATTCCATGTTCCAGAAGAGGTCCATAACAAAGATTACTGATTTCTCGTCCCATGGCCGAACTGTGGCTCAGTTTATCTCCCCTGGCTGAGAAATGACACTCAAAGTATTTTCCGATCGTGTCTCCGATCCCGGCACGCAAATACTCCACCGGAGCCTTGGCAAGAACCTCCAGATGAATGAAACAATGTCTTGCCGGGCGCTCATAGAAATAAAAACTGTCGAAATTTCCGTCTTCTTTATATACAACCGACAAGGCTGTCGTCGCTGCACAGGTGGCTGCAATCGTTGGAAAGGTAAATACCGGAATACCCGCCTGATATGCAGCTCCTTTTGCTGTATCCAATACTTTTCCCCCGCCCATACCAAAAATCATATCGGCTTTGCAGACACGGGCATATTCTGCCCATCGATGAATATTCGAATAGGTACAATCCTCTCCAAAAAGTACCGTATCTGCAATCTCCAGACCGCTGTCTGCAATCGCTGCACGAAGCAGATGTTCTGCTGCCTTCAGAGCTTTTTCCCCTCCGATCAGAAGAATTCGTTTTCCAAATCCGCCGCATACTTCCGGAACCTGTTCATAGACATCGGTGCCGATCGAATAATTTGCAAAATATACAGAATAAGATTGCATCTTCTCCCTTTCCTTTCTTCTAATTTCCGGATTATGCAAGCAGCTGCGCCATTTTCGCCAGTCTGTCAAGTGCCTCATCCAATGTCTTCTCTTCTCTTGCAAAGTGGAGACGAATCAGATGGTTGACTTCTTCTTTAAAGAAACTGGATCCCGGCACGGCTGCCACTCCAATGTTGCGGATCATCCACTCACAGAATTCCAGATCAGTATATCCCTGGAACTGCGGAAGATCCAAAAATTCCTGAATATCAATGAGCACAAAATAGGTCCCCTGCGGCACATTGTGTTTCAGACCGATCCGATCCAGTCCATCCAGAAAATACTTACGTTTCTTTGTATAAGTCTCCAGAAGCTGTTCATAATAAGAGTCCGGAAAATTCAGTCCTGTCACTGCTGCTTCCTGCAAAGGAGCCGCTGCACCTACTGTAAGAAAATCATGTACTTTTTTTGCAGCTTCAATGACTTCTTCCGGTCCGATCAGATATCCCAGGCGCCATCCTGTAATGGAATACGTCTTCGAAAGAGAATTACAGGTAATCGTATGTTCATACATACCCGGAAGGGACGCCATACAGGTATGATGATTCGGTGCATAAACCATATGCTCATACACTTCATCTGTCACAACAAAGGCATCGTATTCCACAGCAAGACTGCCGATCTGCATGAGTTCTTCTCTTGTAAAGACCTTTCCGCAGGGATTCGAAGGATTGCAGACGATAATCGCTTTTGCCCCTTCCTGAAATCCTTTTTCAATCCGATGAATATCAAAATGATATTCCGGAGGAACCAGCGGAATATAAATCGGATCCGCACCGGACAGAATCGCATCTGCCCCATAATTTTCATAAAATGGAGAAAATACCATAACTTTATCCCCAGGATTACAGATGGTCATCATCGCACACATCATAGCCTCGGTACCTCCACAGGTCACTACGATTTCTGTATCCGGATGAATGGTTCTTCCAATGGCCTTTCCCTGTTTTCTGGCCAGCGCTTCTCTGAAATTTTCAGCTCCAAAAGTAATCGAATACTGATGCGGTCCCTGATAAGCAGCCTTGGCCAGCGCATCCATGATTTCCCTTGGCGGATCAAAATCCGGAAATCCCTGAGACAAATTAATGGCATCATATTCATCACTGATTCTTGTCATCCTTCGAATAACAGAATCCGTAAAAGTTCCTACACGTTCACTTAATTTCGGCATGTTCAACCTCCTGCTTGCGTTCTTTTTTGCTATCAGATATAATAAAGTATAACGTTACGGTATAGTCAAGGAGAAAATGAATGATTATGCAAAAAAAGAAGATTCCATGTATAAAAACAGGAGATTTTGCAAAATTATGCAATACAAACAAAAGAACCTTGTTTCACTATGACGAGATCGGCCTCTTTTCTCCGGCCTACACAGATGAAAGAGGCTACCGCTTCTACAGTGAAAGCCAATGCGATGTCTTTTTCACCATCACCTGCCTGCGTGAGATCGGTATGCCTCTGAAAGAAATCAAACACTATATTGATCAGAAAAATCCTGCTGCCCTGAAGCAGCTTCTGGAAGAACAGTATAAAAAAGTACGCGCCGAACAGGAATGGCTGAAACGAATTGAACAGGTGATTGAAACGAAATTATCCCTTGTTCGACTGAGTGAATTACCGGAAGTCTCTGAATATGGACAAATGATTCGCCTGGAACAGACCCCGGAAGAATATCTGATCATCAGTCCGCGTCTGGATACCTCTGATCATGACACGATCATCCATACCATCTGCGAACACATCAGTTACTGCAACCATAATCACCTCAACGCAGGGCACCCCTACGGTGCCATGGTCAGTACACAGTCACTTCTGGAAGAGCACTGGGATACCTATGCTCATTTTTTCACCAAAGTTCCGGAAAAACCGCAGGGACATCCCTTCCATGTGAAGCCCGCGGGCACCTACGCAGTCACCTACTTAAAAGGAGATTACTACCATGCCTCTGAAGCCTACCGTATGCTCCTGTCTTATATACAGGAACATCACTATCAGCCGGGAGAATTCTCCTACAAAGAAGCTGTCTTAGATGAACTTGCAGTAGAAACAAAAGCGGAATACATTACAAAGATTTCTATTTTAGTGAATATTTAAGGGACAGGTGCACCGTCACATCGTAACTCTGCACCTGCCCCCAGACACTCTACGAAATACTTTTCATCCAGTCTTTTTTGCGAAACATAACAAACGTAATGACAAATCTTACAATCTCTTCTACCGACAAAATCCCATATACCCAGATCACAGAAAGTTTCCATATATAGGCAGCTATAAAACAAAGTGGAATCCCAACTGCCAGAGTACCAAATACATCAATCATCATAATAATCTTTGTATTTCCACCACTTCGTATGATTCCACCTCCAAGAATCATATTCTGTACTTTCACCGGTGTATACAATGCAAAAATAATCAGAATGCATCTGGCGATCTCTTTTACGCTATCTTCCACCTGGTAAAAGGATACATAAAATCCTGCCATACAGACAAGAGCAACTGCCAGTATCCCTGTACCTGCTGCTCCGAGCAAAAGCATTTTCACAGAATCTTTGTATGCACAGGCATACTCTTTTTTCCCCAGTTCTTTCCCAACAATCACTCCGGACGCTGCCGAAAGGCCACTGAATGCTCCTATAAACAGGCCCTGTACAGGAGTTGTCAAAGTATATGCAGCCAGACTTTCCGTTCCAATATGCCCATACACAGCTGAAAAAACATTCTGACCCATACTCCATACAAATTCACTGAATAAGATTGGCATCACCATAGCTAGATATTCCATTCCTGTTACTTTTTTTAATTTTACAGCCCATGTAATCCTGCTTTTTTCTTTTTGGACGCAATACATAAATCCCAGGATCATAAACATCAGATTCAAGATCTGTGAAATTAAGGTTGCAAGTCCTGCACCGCAGGTTCCCATAGGTTTCTGTCCAAATTTTCCAAATATCAGCACATAATTCAGTCCTGTATTGCAGAAAACAGCAAGGAGACTTGCTGCCAGCGGAACAGCGGCATATTCCCTGCACCTGAGCCATACTGCTGCAATACTGCTGAATGCCATAGGAATAAATGTAAAAGAGAGTAGTTTCAGATACACCAGTCCTTCTACTACAATTCCGGCATCTTTTGTATAGATTCTCAGTATCTGTCCTGTAAAAAACAAACCACCGATTGTAAATATCGCCGCAACAGCTACACCTGCCAGGGTACTGACCCAGAATCCCCGCCATGCTTCCTCCTCGTCTTTCGCTCCAAGAAACTGTGCGATTAAAATTCCGGCTACTGTTCCCACTGCTCCGATCACAACAGAAAAAATCAGCGAAAAATTTCCGCCAAGCCCCACTGCTGCGATACTTTTACTCCCTAGCTGCCCAATCATCAACTGATCAATAATAGAAAACGAAGACTGCAACATAGACTGAATCGTTACCGGTATGGCAATCTTACATACTGTTCTGCTAAATTCTTTCATTCTCTTTATCCCTCACCCATTTTCCTTGTACTTTCTCTGACAATCAGATTTACCGGGAGAGTAATTTTACTCTCTACCTCTTTTCCGTCCCGTAAATCTTCCAATGCACGAATTGCTGTCTCAGCACGGAGCTTGGCATCCTGATGAATCGTTGTAAGTGCCGGGAGATTTTCTCTGCTGGCGCTGTTATCATCAAATCCAATCACCGAAATATCTTCCGGCACCCGGATTGCCTGACGTTCTGCGTAATGAATAAAGTCCAGAGCGTAATAATCTGATACCGCAAACACAGCATGATATTTCAAAATTTCTTTCCAGTGTTCTTTATAAAATAAATGCCGTTCTTCTCTGCATTTCGGAATCAGAAGTATCTGCACATCTCCCGGCTCAAACGCATGACAAAATCCATCCATTCTCTCTTTATCCATGCAGCTATAATTATCCGAAATACACAGTGCCTGCTTATATCCCAGTTTTTTCAAATATCTGCCAGCCTGAATCCCGCCATCATAATGGTTGATCACCAGATTCACGATCCGGGAAGTTTCTGTGAAATATCCGTCATAAACCACAAACGAAATCCGCATATTTTCTCTCAATTTCTTATAATCTGCTTCACAAAATCCAATCAGAATCAATCCATCCATATTCCACATAGAAGCGAATTTAGAAATTTCACTCCAGTCAGCCGTTGTCTTTATCATAAGAAAATATCCTGCTTCATTTACTTCTCTGGAAAGCGCATTCAAAGATGCCATAATAAACCCGTCTTCCAGCACTCGGTTCTCATATTTCGGATCTTCATTGATCACTACTCCTATAATACGGGAATTATTCTGTGCCAGAAGAATTCCTGCCATATTAGGGATATATTCCATTTCTTCGATTTTCTCCAGTACACGCTTTCTCGTTTCTTCGGATATCTTTCCGTTTTTTCCATGAATCACATTCGACACCGTAGCTGTACTTACCCCCAACGACTCCGCTATATCAGCAATCCTGATTCTCTTTTCCTCCATCGGCGTCCCCCTTTGTTTTATTTATTCCATCATACGAATTTTTCCCTTCAGAATCAACGGTTAAACGCTTAACCAGATACAAAAATGACGCTTAAACTTTGTATAATTCTACAAAGTTTAAGCGTCTAAACGATCCTCTTCTAAATTTATGAGGATATTCTGTCGACCGATCTGCAGATATCCCTTATTCTGGAGAAGCACGGTTTTACTAATTACAAACTGTTTCACAAATTATTTCGGAATCATTTTCACGCGACTCCCACAGAGATACGGGCAGGACAAAGGTGCTGACAGTGAGACAAGGGGCCGATTGTCTGACCGCAATGTTTCACACAAACGCTCTACGCAATGATTCCATCGGCTTTTTCTTCTAATGCTTTGATGGCATAATACGTATATTCACAGAATGGTACTTCGATATGATGCTTTTTAGCCAATCTGATCAAGGTGCCTGCAAGCATCTCTATCTCTGTATGTCTTCCGGCATCCAAATCTTGTAAAGTGGAGAATCTTGCCTGTGGTGAGCATACACTACGCCAATCCCCTTGCTGTGTCAATGGAATTCCTTCTGTCTTTGCAACCTGGCATACTTCTTCAAACATCCGATCTCTGATCGCTGCCAGATTCTGACTATCGTAATATGCACCAAATCCGACTCCAAGCACTGCCTGTGGCAGATTGTAGATGATATTCATAGCATATTTTTCCCATTGTTTTAAAAGGATATCTTTCTCTATGATGCATTTTAATCCTGCGCGTTTCATCAATTCTGCAAAAGCAAGCACCCGCTCTGTCGGTTCTGGATTTCCCTTTTCTC
Source organism: Blautia sp. (assembly GCA_022777285.1). Lineage (GTDB taxonomy): Bacteria > Bacillota > Clostridia > Lachnospirales > Lachnospiraceae > Blautia. The sequence continues at coordinate 5,310 of JALFGN010000032.1, read as the reverse complement.
CAATACTAACTCCAATCGTTGTTTCCGGAACAAAATGAATCTTTCCATTTCTTCTTTCGGATGAGATTTTCATTACAGAATATAACAAATGCTCTTCTCCAATGCGTTCTGCAATCATTTCTTCACTGTCGATTCCGTTTAACAAACTGATGACTGTGGTATGTTCTTCTGTCATCGTCTCAATCATGTCCAGAGTACTCTGCAGACCGTGGTATTTTGTACATACAAGTATCAGATCCACGTCTTTTGCTTCCTGTGGACTTCTGATCTCTGGGTAATATATTTTCTCATTAATAACTACGCCTTCTTTTCGTAAACGCTCTGCTCGTTCTCCCTCTGCTACAACACAGAAAGAAAGAGACTCCAGATTCGTGAACCCGTAAATAAAATATGCACCTACGGCACCTGCACCTATTAAGGCTACTTTTGTAAATTTCATAATGATTTCCTTTCTTCTTATATATTTTATAATTTTATCAAATGGCATATAAAATAGCCAGGATAATTTCAAAAAATCACATAGCCCTGACCAAAGAGGGAGCAATCTTTTATTGGAATTCCATCCCTTCTGAGTACTCTTTTCTTTCCGGATATCCTGTATAACACAGATTCTGTTCTGAACACTACATTGTACTCACGATTTGAAATCTTGTATGGAAAAAAGGAAAATATGTAAACGAAAGTGTTGAAAAATACATTTCTTTCACAAAAACCATTTGACATACAGAAAAAAAATTTGTTATGATACTTTTGTCGTGTAGCCAAAAGGTGTAAATCCAGATTCATGGATTTGCACCTTTTTTGTTTGCGCGAAATACAAGTTACAATCAACATAAGGAGGTCTGCATGAAAGAAGAAGTAACAATGAACAAATTGGGAACAATGAAAATCAACCATCTGATGTTATCTATGAGAATTCCAATGATTCTCTCCATGATGCTGCAGGCTGTCTATAACATTGTAGACAGTGCATTTGTTTCCAATATACCTGTAAATGGAGAAATGGCCCTAAACGCCCTTACGCTCGCCTTTCCCGTACAGATGCTGATGGTTGCCATCGGAATCGGTACCGGTGTCGGTACCAATGCTCTTTTATCCAAAAGTATTGGTCAGGGCGATTTGAAGAAAGCCAAAAAAGTAGCCGGAAATTCTATCTTTCTGGCAATCGTGATTTTTATGGTATTTCTGTTGTTTGGCTTATTCGGGGTGGATTTGTATGCATCCACTCAGACATCAAATCCGGAAATAAAGGACATGGTAATCACCTATCTGAAAATCTGCTGTACTGCATCTGCAGGAATTGTATTTTTTACTATATTTGAAAAACTACTGCAAGCTACTGGAAATTCTCTGTATTCTACGATTGCTCAGATTGCCGGTGCCATAATCAACATCATTCTTGATCCGATACTGATTTACGGATGGTTTGGTATTCCTGCCCTGGGTGTTGCCGGTGCCGCATATGCTACCGTTCTTGGTCAGATTACATCTGCTGTACTTGGTATTGTTTTCCATCTGAAGAAAAACAAAGACATAAAAAATAAGCCGGGGAATCTGAAACCAGATCTGCAAATCATCCAATCGATTTATGCTATCGGACTGCCTGCTATTCTTGCTCAGGCTTTAATGTCCGTTATGACTTACGGAATGAATCTTATTCTCGGAAACATCAGTGAATCTGCAGTAACTGCTTACGGTCTCTATTATAAAATACAGCAGTTCATTTTATTTGCCGCTTTCGGTCTGCGTGATGCAATTACTCCCATTGTATCCTTCAATCATGGCATGCGCAGCAAACGCAGGGTAAAAGAAGGGATCAAATACGGAATTTCCTATACCATTGCCATTATGGTCGTGGGCCTGCTCATGATTGAAATTTTTGCTGTACCGTTTTCCGCTCTCTTTGGTTTATCCGGAGAAACACAGAAGCTTTGCATCAGTGCCATGCGAATCATATCCATCAGCTTTCTTTTTGCAGGCATCAACATTGCATATCAGGGGATTTTTCAGGCCCTTGATGCAGGACTGGAATCTCTGATCCTTTCTGTTCTGAGACAGTTTCTCTTTGTATTACCGGTTGCCTGGGCATTTTCCCGGCTTGCCTGCAAATTCCCGGACAAAACATGGCTGGTCTGGATTACCTTTATCATTGCTGAAGTTCTGTCCTGTTTTATTGCCACTTTATTTATGAAGAAAATCAATCACAAAATTATTTCAAATCTGGAGGATTAATCTTATGAAAAAAATCATCACAATCAGCAGAGAATTCGGAAGCGGCGGACGTTTCATCGGTGAGGCACTGGCAAAAGAATTAAACTTTGCCTTCTATGATAAAAATATTATCGAACAGGTAGCCCAGGAGACCGGATTATCTGAAAAATACATTGCTGAACGTGGAGAATATGCACTCTCTCATAACAGATTCTCCTACGGTTTCATAGGCAGAACCATGCAGGGCAATTCTGTCGATGATCTCATTTATCAAGCTCAAACAAACATCATCTGTGATCTTGCAGAAAAAGGAAACTGCGTGATTGTAGGCAGATGTGCCGATTATATCCTGCGTAATCGTTCTGATGTACTGAATGTATTCATTCACGGCAATAAAGCGGAAAAAGCTCAACGGATCATGAATCTTTATGGAAAAACCGAACAGGAAGCCCTGGTTCTTATGAAAGATACAGACAAAAAAAGAGCAGTAAATTATGCCTACTGCACAGATCAAAAATGGGGAGTGTCCAAAAATTATGCTTTGTGCATGAACAGCAGTATTCTTGGATACGAAACATGCATTGAAATCATAAAGGGCTGTCTGTGACAGCCCTTTTATACAAAAATCAATCAGATAGATATAGCGTTACAATCTCACATCCCCTTACAGAAATTCTAAAGATTCCTTTTGCATCCGGTGGAATTTCCTCTCCCTTTTCTTCTATCTCATTACTTTTGAAGCATTCTCCTGGATGAATAACTTCCAGAACGGAAGGATTTTTACACTGATTTACAAATCTTGCAATGATTCCCTTTCCGTCGTTTGCAGCCTTATATCCGGTCATTACCATACCGTCTCCCTGCCAGTTCAGATATGTTTTGCTCATCGGAAGGCTTCCTTTCTGTATGGAAATCTGTTTGCTGGTAAAACCAATCTGAAATTTCTGAGCCTCTGCAAATCCATCCCGCTCCATATCTTCTTTTTTTCCAGATACCCAACGTAACTTTGCCTCCGTAATTCTCCTGCACTGAGCCTCAGGTGTCGGAAAATATCCCCAATCTCCCATTTCTCCTACCGCTCTCAACAAAGTAATTGCTATTGTATTCGATTTTGTCCGGTGATCAAACTTTCTTTTTCAAACGCGATCTTTTTTCCCGGTACAAGAGCAAATGTTCTATATCCCATAGCTTCTATCTCAGTCTGGAAACTTACGGTTACCTGACGGGACATATACCGTTTTCGGAAAGCATCTTCGGGAAGGATGTACCCAAACTGCACGCCCTGATCTTTTATCTCGCACGGAATTTCTTTTCCCTTGTGATTGATCAGACGCCATTCATCTAAAGGAAAATTTTCCAGTTCACGGTAAGCTTGTGTCAAATCATCCTTATCATCTTTATACAGATCAAGCGTCACTTCGGTTGTCTCTGTACGATTCCAGCCAACCGTATTCCATACAACGAACGGAATGGCTGATTTCCCATATTTTCCAAAGAATGAAGTATCAATTTCTGATGCCATAAATTCTTTTGCATCTTCCACAATCTGTTCTGAAACTTCCAGACTTTTTTCAAATCTTGTTTCCATCTCCCTGTGTACCGCATCGATACTGCATCCGCAGATACTGTCATGGGGATAATCCATTCCTTCCCGCATTGCCATTACGGATACTGGCTCTGCCATTTTTTCCAAAAGGACTTCATTTTTTCTGTTTGCAGCTTTCAAATAATTTCTGGATGAAGCGGTATTTACCAGCGTATTATACCCATCTGTTTCCTAGCTGGTCAACTCACCGGTTACCACAGAAAGTTCAGAATCCAGAGATTTTTTCACACATTCAATATAAGTTGGGAAATCCGAGTGCAGAAAAACCACATCTGGACTCTTCCAAGTCAGTTCCGAAAAAGCGGAAAGATAATCATTTCCCTCAACCTGATTATTAAATCCTACGGGACGTACTCCCCTTCCAAAAGCCACAGCTTCCATTCCCGCCTGTTTCAGAATCTGAGGCATCTGTCCTACATTTCCAAAAGCATCCGGAAAATATCCTGTTTTGCAAACAGAACCATATTTCTTCGCATCTTCGATTCCGTACAAAAGATTTCTCACATTCGCTTCTCCACTGGTAAGAAACTCATCCTGAAGCACATACCATGGACCAATCTGAAAATTTCCTTTCCGAATGTATTCTGTAAGTTCATCTTTCCTATCCGGATAAATTTCCAGATAATCTTCCAAAACTATTGTCTGACCGTCCAGATGAAATTTCTCATATCCCTTTTCTTCCTCAAAAGCTTTCATACACTCATCCATCAGAGTTAATAATCTTCTTCTGTGTGTTTCAAATGGAAGATACCATTCTCTGTCCCAGTGGGAATGAGATATTACATGTACAACTGTTTTCATAAAGCACATATCATCAAATCATCCTCCTGCTTCTAACTTTCATCATTCCTTTTACATTTAAGACTTGTTTTTGAATATTTTGTCGAGTAGCTTCTCCTTTCATTTTATAAATATATTATATTAAATTTAATATAATTATTATATCAACTCATTGATGTATGTCAACTTTTTCTGTATCTCCCAGTCTTTTTCATCGAAATCTGCAGTTTTTCATTTTTCTGTTTGTATCTTTTCACTCACTAGTTGATATATCATATTTGCTTCATCCTCAAATTCAGGCACGAAAAAAAGCCCCAGTAGTCTTTTTTAACTACTGAGGCTTCCGTCTCTCAAATATAATTCCGTGTTCTATGCCTTCTTTCATTAGCATAACCATTGTATTAGAGCAAAGTTCAGAAAGTGTCCGTATTTCAGGTCAAAACGTTCGTCTAAGCAATTACCGAATCTCCGTCACCTTATATCCCTGGTCGGCAACTGCCTGTTTCAGAATGTCATCCGAAATCTCTTTCTCCAGCGTTACAATAGCAGTTCCGGTTTCGTGACTAACGTCAGCCTTTGTCACACCATCAAGTGCTTCCAGTGCTTTTTTTGTGTGCATCTCGCAATGTCCACACATCATACCTTCGATTTTCAGTGTTTTTTCCATGGTTTTTGTCTCCTTTTCGATTGTGATTTTTAATTTATTTTTGATT
>JALFGN010000141.1 GCA_022777285.1 Blautia sp. | reverse complement strand
CCTATGGAACACCGGAAGTAACCGCAGTAAAATCTGCTCTTTCCACATATACAGAAGAAGATATTTATGATTTTATTTATGATTATATGTACCCGGACGGGGAAGAGAATACCCTTCCCTTTGATGGATACGATGATGATGACCATTATGATTATGGCCCTTATCATGATGATGACAACTTTGGAAATTTCTATGATATTCCGGAAATAGCACCAAATGATAATGTGATATAAGAATGAGGGAGCATCCATTTGGATGCTCCCTCATTCTTTTTCCTACACAGCGATTCCGAATTTCCACTTCAGCAGATTCCTTACAATCCACTGTACCACTATGATTCCGGCTGCAATCTTAATATAAATATCCCGATAACGCATACCGATTTTCCATCTTCCTTCAGACAGATATTCGACTGTGTGACTGAACATGTACCAGAAATACACGGCTGCCCCATAAAGCACAACCGGATGATACAAAAAAGACTGCCAGATTTTCCCTTTGAGCAATGCTATACAGGCTCTTGTCCCTCCGCACCCGGGACAATCATATCCGGTTAATTCACGAAATATACAGGGAATTCCCAAAATCCCCGGGAATTTCCCGGGAAGAACTTTCCTTGCCAGCAGAAATAAAAGAAAAATCCCCAATAAAATCCAGCCTAGATAATATAAATTTTTTTCCTCTTCCTTACTCATATCAGATTCTAAATCTCCTCTTGTAACCTTTTTTCTTTATGTTATAATAAGCTGAAAGATGATTCAACGGATATTTATTTACGAAAGATTGGAGACTTTTTTATGAAACGAACATCTGCAGCTTTGAAGCTGATTGCCAGAAAAAATCTGGACGGAAAGTATGGCACCCCCATGGCTGCTTTACTTCTTCTGGGCATGTGTACACTGGTGCCTTCTTTTCTCATATCCTCTACAATGGATACTTCTTCCGCCATGGGAATCATTACCTCACAGATTCTTGTCTATGTAGTTTCTCTGATTGTAGCAGTCATCAGCGCAGGCTACAGCAAACTGATGCTGAACATGGAACGTCAGAATCCTTTTGCAGTAAAAGATCTTGGATTTGCTTTCTCTCATCATCCGGATCGTTTTATTATTGTACATCTGATTCTGCTTCTTGTACAATTTATCATCTGTTTGCCTTTTGACCTTCCCGTCTGGCTGAATGCGGATCTGCCAGAGCAGCAGTTTCTTCTGTTGACTGTACTCAGTACACTGGCAAGCTCTCTTACAAGCCTGGTTCTCGGTCTGTTTTTCGGTCTGGCTGACTATCTGCTTCTGGACAACACCGAACTTTCTGCTCTGGATGCCTTGAAAGAAAGTGCCCGACTGATGAAGGGAAATAAGGGACGCTATTTCTATATTAACCTCAGCTTTCTCCCTCTTTATCTGGCGAGTCTGCTGACCTGTTATGTGGGATTTTTATGGCTGATGCCTTATATACGTGCCACAATGGCAGCCTTTTACATGGATGTCACCGGCGAATTGGATGCCCCGGTTTCCATCAATTAAGATTTTTCTTTTATCTGAGTGTCCGTATTCCCGGACACTCAGATTTTATTCTATCTTAATAAGTGGACTGTCACTCCGCAAAAGGCTTTCACTCCATTTACCAGTGCCTCTTCCTGAAAATCAAAGGCCTCATTATGAAGTGTATTGTTACAGCAGCTCAAGTTATAAAAATAGCAGGACTGCCCTCCATGGGACTGCACCCGTTCAGACATATAAGAATAATCTTCACTGACACTTGTCCCGGACTTTGGAAGTTCAAATACAGGCAGCTGCATCTGTTTTTTACACACCTCTGCCAGATGTTCTGCAAGCGCTTCATCATTTCTTCCATTTCTGGCCGCTCCCATAAGTCTGATCGCATAAGTACAACCATGCATCTGTGCAGCAGCGCTTATAATCCGTTCTGCATATACTTTCATATATTCATTCGCCTCTTCAGACATTCCCCGAACTTCCATTTCCATATGAGCAGAATCACAGATGATATTTCTTCCGGTTCCTGCCGCGACCTTTCCGACATTGACTCTGGTATCTGCCTGCCCATGCCTTGGAATAGCATGAAGATTCAAGATTGCAGTTGCCATAGAAAGCATTGCGTTGTTGCCGGCTTCCGGAGAAGCAGCTGCATGGGAACCTTTCCCGAAAAACTCCACATCCAGTTTTACAGTTGCCAGACTTTGTCCGTCACCAACGCCAATCCCGCACACTTTCTGCTGCGCTCCACCACCCATGTGTGCCCCAAGAACATAATCCACATCATCCAGATGACCTTTTTCTACGATCGATCTGGCACCGCGAACCCCTTCTTCTGCAGGCTGAAAAATAAATTTAACGGTTCCATGGAGACATTCCCGCAATTGGCACAGGATTCTGGCAGTTCCAAGCCCAACAGTTGTATGTCCGTCATGTCCGCATGCATGCATCACTCCACGCTTACAGGAAACAAAACCTTCCCGTACCGGAAGATGGCTTTCTTCCGAAGATTCCAGAACAGGCAACGCATCCATGTCAAAACGTAAAGCCACAACCGGTCCCTCTCCACAGTGGAGAATCCCGATCACACCGGTGAAACCCTCTCTTGTATAAGGAAGATATTCCGAAACGGTACCTTCTTGTTCTTTGACTTCTTCATAATGATCTTCCAGAAGCGCTTCCGAAGGAACACCCATACGAGCCTCTGCTTTACAGACCTCTTTCCCGACCAGAACCTGATCACAACCATATTCCTTCAAACAGGAAGCAACGATGGATGTCGTTCTCATTTCCATCCATCCAAGCTCCGGATATTTATGAAAATCCCTCCGAAGCTTCACAAGCTCAGGAGCAAGCGCATCTGCTCTTTTCATGATTTCTTCGAAAATTTCTTTTTCTGCCATAATTTTCCTCCTCCGAATTCCAATCTCATCTTTTATCGTTACCGTTCAGGCAGGAAATCCGAAAATACATAGTAACCTTTTATAAGCATATATCCGGTGTGGATTTTTGTAAAGACTTCCTTTCTATGAAAAAATCTCTTATAATAAGTCTGACTACAAACGAGGAGGATCTTCGATGAATGGCATTTCCATGATTCCATTTGCTCTGTTATCGGGTTTTGTAAATGGAAAAGAAATACGAATCACAGAACTGGCCAATGAGGGGTTTCGTTTTCGAATGGTTCATAAGATTCCTGAACCTTACGATCTGATTATCTGTTTTTACGATCTGTCAAACTCCCAATATAATGAAATTCCTATAACCCAATATGTATACTCCGAAATAAAGGCAGAAGAATTTTATTATGAATATACCATTCTCACTTCTCAGGAAGATTTTATTTGTGAAGTACAAAGACTGGAACGCCAGTACAGCCAATATATCCACTGGAAACTGGAGGAAACAGACAGTGCTCTTGCCGGGGCCATGACCGGATATCCGTCTGATTTGGATGAAATCTATGCAGACAGTCTGGAAGATCAGAAAAAGAACTGGTTTCCTGCAGATTGGAATTTATCCTCTATGTTTTCTTTTGCACAGGGAATGGAAGCTGCTCTTTCATTGGACACTCCCAGACTTTATAAAGAATATTTCCAAAAGGGGATTCGGGAAAATTTCATGCCCAACCGATTATATATTGGAAATCAATTCTGTCCTCTTTTATTTCCGGATGAAACAATTCTATTTGCCATTCTGGAAAAGGCGAAATCCCAATCCCTTGCAATTACACTTGCCTTTTCTTATATCCGGGAATTTATGTTAGAAGCAACCGGCATTCTTCTGGACAAACTGGAACAATGGTGTCAGACGCATCAAATGCAAATAGAAATCCTCATCAATGACTGGGCGATGGCAGAGCTAATCCGTCAGAAAAAAACAGAACATCTGATTCCGTGTCTTGGAATTTTATTAAACAAACGAAAAAAAGATCCCCGATTTTCCTACAAAAAAGGAGATACCTCTTTTTATGAACAAAATTCCCTGAATGCAGAATTTTACCGTAACTATCTGCAGACAACATTTGCTATAGAACGGTACGAATGGGAAGCCTGTGAACAGACTCAGCAATTTCCCCCAGGAAAAAACAGTCTGCATCTTCCTCTTTATCAGACCAACACTTCTTCCTATTGTCCCCTGTATGCAATATGTACCACAGGAAAAAGAGGACAGCAAACTTTAATAACATCCTGTGCTTCCTATTGCAGCAAATATGCCTTTCTGTATCCGGAGCATCTGCATATGGTCGGGCAATACAATTCCCTGTTCGGTCTGGATCTGGAATTGATCCGGCATCCGGAAAAAATACAAGACTACGGACAGGCCGGAATTGACCGGCTCGTCTGGAATTTACTGTAAAAGGAGGCGATTCTTTTGTTGAAAATCGTAGCAGGCCTGGGCTCCATCGATGAATATATCCCTTTTGTCCAAGCAGGTGCAGATGAATGTTTCTGCGGCTATGTCCCCTATTCCTGGTCCAAAAAATACGGAACCATCATGCCTTTAAACAGACGGGAAGTCTTCTGTTATAATGTGCAGTTAGGCTCCTTCAGTGAATTGGAAATTCTTTCTGCCATGATAAAAAAACACAAAAAACCGGTGCATCTTACCTTCAATTCCCTGTATTATATTCCGGAACAATATCCCGAGATCGCCCGGATCATCAAGCAATGCATGGAACTGGACTTTCGCAGTTATATCGTCGCTGATCCGGCACTGTTCCAATACCTGCGGGAACAAAAAATTCCCTGCGAAATGCATCTAAGCGGTGAAACAGGAGAAATAAACAGCCTTATGGTAAAAGCCTTCCACTTCCAACAACTGACACGTGTGATTTTTCACCGAAAAAATACATTGACAGACATGCAGTCTGTCATACAAAAATCTGGAACCGGACTGGAATTCGAAGCCTTTGTCCTGAATGAACTTTGTCAGTTTACGGGTGCGTTCTGCAATTCTCTTCATTGCGATGAGATGGGTTATCTCTGCCAGGTTCCTTATCGGATTGGAACTGTGAAATCCAGTGACCAGATCCAGAAGCATTCCCTCTCTCTCTTTCCGGAAATCAACGAAAATGCTTACGACGAAACCGGATATCTCTGCGGAGAAAGCGGATGCGGTCTTTGTGCCTTGTATCAGCTGCAAAAAGCAGGAATCACGCATCTGAAACTGGTTGGCAGAGGAAATTACACCGATTTTATGGAAAAAGATATCCGGAATCTCCGCAAAGCCCTTACCATTCTGGCGGCATCAGTCGATGAACCGGACTATCAAAAACAGTTGAAAAGAAACCTCTTTCCGTATGGCTGCAGCCGGAATTGCTATTATGCCAGCTGATTGTGGTTCACTGGCCGGCATGGAAAATCCAGAAAATATGTAATGAAATTGCTTCAATTTATTGCTGATTATTTCAAATTATGGTATAGTAAAGTCAGTTCGAGTGAAAGCGAACAAAAAAATCAAAAAATCTATGGCAGGAGTGGTAAAATTGTACAAAGAAGAATACAAGCGCTGGTTAGCAGCAGATCTGGAAGATGCAGATCTTAATCCGGAATTATCTAAAATTCAGGGGAACGATGAGGAAATCAAGGATCGTTTTGCAGTTGCTCTGAAATTTGGTACAGCAGGACTTCGTGGTGTACTTGGAGCAGGCACAAACCGCATGAATATTTATGTGGTACGTCAGGCAACACAGGGACTTGCAAACTGGGTAAAAACACAGGGTGGCAATCAGACGGTAGCCATCAGCTATGACAGTCGTCTTAAGAGTGATGTATTTGCCAAAAATGCAGCAGGTGTTCTGGCAGCAAACGGAATCAATGTCAGAATCTACGACGCATTGATGCCGGTACCGGCACTTTCCTTTGCAACCCGTTATTATGAATGCAACGCAGGTATTATGGTAACTGCTTCTCATAACTCTGCAAAGTATAATGGTTATAAAGCTTACGGACCAGATGGCTGTCAGATGACCGATGATGCAGCAGCAATCGTATACGATGAAATCCTGAAAACCGATATTCTTACCGGTGCGAAATATATGTCCTTTGCACAGGGTGTAGAAGAAGGTCTGATTCGTTTTGTAGGCGATGACTGTAAGAAAGCGTTCTATGAAGCAATCGAATCCCGTCAGGTTCGTCCGGGTCTTTGCAAAACAGCCGGCCTGAAACTTGTTTACAGCCCATTAAACGGCTCCGGTCTCGTTCCTGTAACACAGGTATTAAAAGATATCGGAATCACAGATGTGACCATCGTTCCGGAACAGGAATATCCAAATGGTTACTTTACAACCTGCAGCTATCCAAATCCTGAAATCTTTGCAGCTCTGGAGCTGGGACTGAATCTGGCAAAAGAAACCGGTGCAGATCTGATGCTTGCAACTGACCCGGATGCAGACCGTGTAGGTATTGCAATGAAATGCCCGGATGGTTCTTATGAACTGGTAAGCGGTAACGAAGTCGGTGTTCTCCTTCTGGATTACATCTGTGCAGGACGCATTGAAAAAGGAACCATGCCGCAGAATGCAGTTGCAGTAAAATCAATCGTATCCACGCCTCTGGCTGATGCAGTTGCAGAGCACTATGGTGTAGAACTCAGAAGCGTACTTACAGGATTCAAGTGGATCGGTGATCAGATTGCACAGCTGGAAGCAGCTGGTGAAGTTGACCGCTTCATCTTCGGATTTGAGGAAAGCTACGGATATCTGGCAGGCCCATATGTACGTGATAAAGACGCCATTATCGGATCCATGCTGATCTGTGAAATGGCTGCATACTACAGAAGCATTGGAAGCTCTCTGAAACAGAGACTGGAAGAAATCTATGCACAGTACGGCCGTTACCTGAACCAGGTAGACAGCTTCGAATTCCCGGGACTGAGCGGAATGGACAAGATGACTGGATTAATGGAAGGACTGCGCAAGAATCCACTGACAGAAATTGCAGGATACAAAGTAGTTTCCGTAACGGACTACCAGAAACCGGAAGAAACTGGTCTGCCTGCTGCAAACGTTCTGATCTACAAACTGGATAATGGCGAAACGGTTGTTGTTCGTCCTTCCGGAACAGAACCAAAGATTAAAATCTACTACACAACACTTGGCAAGAATCTGGAAGAAGCACAGGCTGAAAAAGATAAACTTGCAGAGGCATTAAAACCAATTATGGCATAATGAACACCAAAAGAGGTCTGTTGTCAAAAACAACAGACCTCTTTTTTATGTTATCATTCTTCTAATGAAAGAAATACTCAATCAATTTCCATCCCTGTTCCAGATTCATGCCGCTTTTCGCAGCTTCTGCTTCATTGTAAAGCCAGTCATGCTTCTGTTCCTCTGTATTGTCATACAGAAGAAACGGAACCGGATTGGAGGTATGGGTTTTCACACAGATCGGTGTTGGATGATCCGGCAGAACCATCATACGGTACGCTTCTCCAGATGCATCCAGAGCTGCTTTTACCGGTGCGATCACCTTTTTATCCAGATTTTCAATTGCACAGATTTTCTTTTCTATGCTTCCCTGATGTCCCATTTCATCCGGTGCTTCCACATGAATATACGCGAAATCATAACCGTCTTGCAAAAGTGCGTCAGCTGCTGCCTGGGCCTTTCCTTCATAATTGGTATCAAGACCGCCATTCGCACCTTCCACAGTGATGTTATGCATATGGGTGCCTACTGCAATTCCTTTTAACAAATCTACTGCTGAAATCATGGCACCTTTTTTATGAAATTTCTCTTCAAAGGAAGACAGCGCCGGTTTCGTACCTGCTCCCCAGAACCAGAGACTGTTTGCCGGATTCAGTCCTTTTTTCTTTCTTTCCAGATTCAGCGGATGGTTGACCAGAATGTCATAGCTCTTCTTCTGCATTTCCAGTAGAAGCTGTTCCTTCGGTAAATAGTCTCCAATCACTTTCCCTCGAATATCGTGAGGCGGTGTCAGCGGTACAACTGCCCCATCCGCCCAAATCAGACAGTGGCGGTAACTGGTTCCTACATAGAACTGGAAGGTTGCATTCTCCAGTTCTTTTTTGACCGCTTCCAGAAGAACCGCTGCATCTTCCGTGCTGATTTCATCTGCACTGTGATCCAGAATCCTTTTATCTTCATACTTTTCTTCTTCCTCGGAAAGGGTCACAATATTGGCGCGGATGGCAACATCTCCCTGTTTCATGTCCACACCGATATTCAATGCTTCCAGAGGAGAACGACCAGAATAATAAATCTTCGGGTCATATCCCAGAACGGATAAATTGGCTGTATCACTTCCCGGGCTCATTCCTTCCGGCACGGTTTTTACCATACCAATCTGTGATTTTCCGGCAAGTGCATCCATGGCAGGCGTATCTGCATAAGCCAGCGGTGTTTTTCCCCCCAGCTCTTCCAGCGGTTCATCTGCCATTCCATCTCCCAGAATTAATACATATTTCATTTTTTCTCTCCCTTATGCTCTTACACGGATTCGTGTAATGATCTGAGGCAGTTTTTCTGCTTTTTCTCCATAGGAAGATTCACTCATAGGCTCTGTAATGAATGCAAATTCACCCTCTGTATCCGGAATGGAAATCATCTTCACTTTTCCAAATACTTCCTCTGCTGCTGCCCCGTCAGATGCTGCGTTTCCTTTCATTCGTACAAAGAAGGGGTGAACGACTTCTTTGATATCCATAAGATCCAGTTTCTTGCTGCTCCAGTTCATCATAATATTTCTGTGAAGGTGTTTTGCACAATCCACCACATCCGCTACTACGGCACTGGCTGTAGGAAGTTTTCCTGCTCCGCTTCCATAGAACATGGCATCTCCCAGCACATTTCCGTGTACAAAAATCGCATTAAATACATCATTCACGCTGTACAGCGGACTGTCCTTTCCTACCAGAACCGGACTTACCATTGCATAGAATCTGTCACCTGCTTTTTTGCTGGTTGCCAGAAGTTTAATGCTCATATCCATGGCAGATGCATATTTCACATCTTCCACTGTGATCTTTGTGATTCCTTCTGTATAAATATCTTCATAATTTACATGACATCCATAAGCCAGAGAAGATAAGATGGCAATCTTTCTGCAGGCATCGTATCCTTCCACGTCAGCTTCCGGATTTCTCTCCGCATAGCCTTTCTGCTGAGCTTCTTTTAATACTTCTTCAAAATCTGCATTCTCTGCCTGCATCTTGGAAAGAATGTAGTTTGTGGTACCATTTAAAATACCGGAGATTTCATCGATCTCATCTGCTGTCAGTGAAGAATTCAGAGGCCGGATAATCGGAATACCGCCGCCGCAGCTTGCTTCAAACAGATAGTTGATTTCTTTTTCTTTTGCAATTTCCAGAAGTTCCAGTCCATGTCTTGCTACCAGCTCTTTGTTGGAGGTACACACACATTTTCCTGCTTCCAGTGCACGTTTTGTAAAAGTATAAGCAGGCTCTACACCACCCATAACTTCTACTACGACCTGTACATCCGGGTCATTGATAATGGTTTCGTAATCATGAACCAGCACTTTTTCAACCGGATCTCCCGGGAAATCGCGCAGATCCAGTACATACTTGATACGAATCTCTTCCCCTGCTTTTTTATTGATACTTTCATGATTGGTATTGATGACTTCTACCACACCGGAACCTACTGTTCCGTATCCTAATACTGCTATGTTTATCATTTTCCTCTACTCCCTGCCTAAGATTTTCAGATAGTGTACGCCTGTAATATGCTCGATCTCACCGATCATAGTCTCTGCATCCCCCTGGGCAGGCAGGATTTCAACACTTATCGTAAGACTGGCAATTCCATTAATCGGAATACTCTGATGTACAGTAAGAATATTGCCATGGTAATAGGCAATGGTCTTCAGTACTGTAGAAAGTAATCCTGGTTCGTCATCCATCTGAAGAATAAATGTAATATTCTGTCCTTTGGTTTTCTCACGAAAAGGAAAGATATCATCTTTATACTTATAGAAGGAGCTTCGACTGATTCCAACAGCTTCTACCGCCTCCTGCACAGTAACGGATTTTTTAGACTCCAACAGCTTCTTCGCTTCTACTACTTTCAAAAGAACCTCCGGAACTGCTTTTTCTGTTACCACAAAATACTTTTTATGCTCTGACATTCGTTTCCCCTTTGTTTGTTCCAAAAATACATTTGTTTTTCTTCCAAAGATATTAGCACATTACGAACATTTTATCAACTGTTTTTCTTATTTCCAAGAGCAACCCATTTCAAATAAGCATTTATAAACCGGTCAATATCTCCATCCATAACTGCATCCACATTTCCGGATTCCTCATTGGTTCTATGGTCTTTTACCATGGTGTATGGCTGCATGACATAAGACCGGATCTGATTTCCCCATGCAATATCTGTCAGTTCTCCCTGAATACCGGAAAGTTTCTGCTCCTGTTCTTGCTGTTTCAACAAATACAGTTTTGCTTTCAGCATCTGCATGGCTTTGTCTTTATTCTGGAACTGCGAACGTTCATTCTGGCACTGTACCACGATTCCGGTTGGAAGATGAGTAATACGTACTGCTGAAGAAGTCTTATTGATATGCTGACCGCCGGCACCACTGGAGCGGTAAGTATCGATACGCAGATCATCCTCTTTGATCTCGATATCCACATCTTCTTCAATGTCCGGCATAACATCACAGGAAACAAAAGAAGTCTGTCGTTTCCCTGCTGCATTGAAAGGAGAAATACGAACCAGACGGTGCACCCCTTTCTCTGACTTCAGATAACCGTATGCATTCTCTCCGTTCACCTGGAAAGTAACGGACTTGATTCCTGCTTCATCTCCATCCAGATAATCCAGTACCTCTGTAGCAAATCCATGGCGGTCTGCCCATTTCTGATACATACGATACAGCATACCTGCCCAGTCACAAGACTCGGTACCGCCGGCTCCCGCATGAAGTGTCACAATGGCATTATCCTTGTCGTATTCGCCGGAAAGCAGCGTCTTTACACGGATATTTTCGAAATCGGCAATAAATTCGTCCAACATTTCCTGAATATCCGGAATCACTGCCGGGTCGTTTTCTTCATATCCCATTTCAATCATCAGCTCAATTTCTTCCTTTTGTGTTTCCAGCTTATGATAAATCTGAATATCCCCTTTTAAGGCACTGATCTCCTTCATCAGCTTCTGAGAACGTTCCGGATTTTCCCAGAAATCCGGTGCCTCCATTTCTCTTTCTAATTCTTCGACCCTTTTCTCTTTATTAGCCAGGTCAAAGTGAATCCCTCACTTCCACTAACGGTCCTGAATATCCGTTTAAAGTATATTTAAACTGATCTAATTCTACCATATAGCTTCACCTACTTTCATGAATATTTTTTTATTTCAGTCGTCGATCTCCACAGTTACCATATAAATAGAAACCTGGGGATCTACCTTTCTGACCGTACCAGTTAGTTTGCCAAGAGGACGCTTCAGATTGCTTGACATTGCAATGGCATCCCTGATGGTATAATAATACATGATACCGGACATGGTACTGGCCCGATCCTCTTTCAGAGAA
The DNA here is from genome assembly GCA_022777285.1 of Blautia sp. GTDB lineage: Bacteria > Bacillota > Clostridia > Lachnospirales > Lachnospiraceae > Blautia. The sequence goes on along the minus strand of JALFGN010000141.1, from coordinate 6,606 downwards.
ACCCGGTCACCGGGTTTCACAAGGCCTTCCCGCTCCATCGTAAAATCTACCATCTGTCCCATCTTTTCCTCGCCACCTTCTTCTATCTTACCTCTTACGGCACAGGAAGGCTGCCGTATTCCGGATCTTCGCATTCCGGCGCAGCAGCCTTACATCTCCTGTTTCTTTTCAGATTTTCTTTCTTCCGCAGCACTGTTTGTATTTCTTGCCGCTTCCGCATGGACACGGATCATTTGGATATACTTTCTTTTCTTCTCTCTGAACCGGTTTTTTCGGGCCGGATTCATCTTTATTTGTGCCTGTTACCTGTGCCACCTGTTCTCTTTCCACTTTTTGTTCGATTCTTACGTGATAGAGAAGACGAATCGTGGTTTCCTGAATGGCAGTGGTCATATTGTCAAACATTTCATAGGCCTGCATCTTATATTCCACTTTCGGATCTCTCTGTCCATAAGCCTGAAGACCGATTCCCTGACGAAGCTGATCCATATCATCAATATGATCCATCCATTTCTGGTCGATCACTTTCAGAAGAATCACGCGCTCCAGTTCACGGAGCTGCTCTGCTTCCGGAAATTCTGCTTCTTTTTCTTCATAAAGCTTCACAGCTGCTTCTTTCAATTCCTGTTTTAATTGATTTTTCTTTTTGGATTTTACCTGTTCCTGTGTAAGCGGCTGCAGCGGTATAGTAGGAAGAAGCACAGAGTTAAATTCTTCCTGATTCCATTCTTCCTGATCCACATCATCGGAGAAACACATATCTACTGCATGTTCCACAGTATCTGTGATCATCTTGTAAATGGAATCCCGCATGTTTTCTCCGTCCAGTACACGGCGTCTTTCTTTATATATGATTTCTCTCTGTTCGTTATTGACCTGGTCGTAATCCAGAAGATTTTTACGGATACCGTAGTTGTTGGCCTCGATCTTCTTCTGTGCTTTTTCAATAGCACTTGACAGCATCTTATGCTCAATCTGTTCATTCTCCGCAACACCAAGGGATTTGAATACACCCATCAGCTTTTCAGAACCAAACAGACGCATAAGATCATCTTCCAGAGAAATATAGAAACGGGATTCACCCGGATCTCCCTGACGTCCGGAACGACCGCGGAGCTGATTATCAATTCGTCTTGATTCATGACGTTCTGTACCGATAATCTTCAGACCTCCAGCCTTTCTTGACACATCATCCAGCTTAATATCTGTACCACGACCTGCCATGTTGGTGGCAATGGTAACGGCTCCTGCCTGACCGGCAAGGGCTACGATCTCTGCCTCTTTTTCATGGAACTTGGCATTCAGTACCTGATGCTGGATCCCTTCTCTTTTCAGCATTTTACTTAAAAGTTCCGAAGTCTCGATCGTAATCGTACCTACCAGAACCGGCTGCTGTTTCGCATGGGCTTCTTTGATGGCATCCACGACTGCATGGAATTTCTCTTTTTTTGTCATGTATACGGCATCTTCACAGTCGATACGTGCGACTGGACGGTTCGTAGGAATTTCCACAACGTCCATTCCGTAAATATCACGGAACTCTTTTTCTTCTGTGAGGGCAGTACCGGTCATACCGGATTTTTTGTTGTATTTATTAAAGAAATTCTGGAAGGTAATCGTTGCCAGTGTCTTACTTTCTCTTCTTACCTTCACATGTTCTTTTGCTTCAATGGCCTGATGCAGACCATCGGAATAACGGCGTCCCGGCATGATACGTCCTGTAAATTCATCTACAATGAGTACCTCATCCTCTTTCACCACATAATCCTGATCACGGAACATCAGATTATGGGCACGCAGAGCAAGAATAATATTATGCTGGATTTCCAGATTCTCCGGATCTGCCAGATTTTCGATATGAAAGAATTTTTCCACTTTATGAACACCCTGCTCTGTCAGGTTCACGATCTTATCTTTTTCATTCACAATGAAATCACCGGTTTCGATGATCTCTTCGCCCATGATAGCCGTCATCTTGGTCATCTCACCGCTGGCCTCTCCCCGTTCCAGCTGCTTTGCAAGAATATCGCAAACTTCATAAAGCCTGGTGGATTTTCCGCTCTGACCGGAAATGATCAGCGGAGTTCTCGCTTCATCAATCAGGACAGAGTCTACCTCATCGATGATGGCATAATGAAGTTCTCTCTGTACCAGCTGTTCTTTGTAAATGACCATATTGTCACGCAGATAATCAAATCCAAGCTCATTGTTGGTCACATAGGTAATGTCACAGGCATACTGTGCCCGTCTCTCATCATTTTTCATCGAGTTGAGTACCACACCCACTGTCAGACCCAGGAATTCATGAACTTTTCCCATCCACTCTGCATCACGGTGTGCCAGATAATCATTGACCGTTACAATGTGCACACCTTTCCCTTCCAGAGCATTCAGATAAGCAGGAAGTGTAGAAACAAGAGTCTTACCTTCACCGGTCTTCATCTCAGCGCTACGTCCCTGATGAAGAATGAGACCACCGATCAGCTGTACCCGGTAATGTTCCATATTCAGAACTCGTTTGGCAGCCTCACGGACTGTGGCAAATGCTTCCGGAAGAAGATCATCCAGTGTTTCTCCTTCCTGAAGACGTTTCTTATATTCTCTGGTCTTGTCACGAAGCTCTTCATCAGAAAGAGCCTGCATGGAAGGACGCAGAGATTCGATTTTGTCTACAATAGGCAGAATGCGTTTCAGCTCTCTGTCACTGTGAGTACCGAATATTTTTTCAATTAAATTCATTTTTTATGCTCCTAATTGCTACTTTATTGTACCTTTACTCATTGCCTTTTTGCGTATACTGAACCACGCTATCACTCATTGTAACACTTTCCTTCTCTCAAGACAAGTACAAAGAAAAGTTCCTCCAAAACCCACCTACATCTGTTATCTGCCGGACGCCTGAAAGTGATGGTTTTTTAGAATTCCGGAAATACTTCCAGACTGCGTTTCAGAATCCCATTCACATATGCGATGAAGGTTCCATAATTGGTAATGGGCACGCCCTGGTCAACTGCACATTTTGTACGATAGCGTACCTCACGCTCATTCAGCATACAGCCGCCGCAATGAATGACCATGGCATACGGGCTTAAATCCTCCGGAAATTCTGTGCCGCTGCAGGTTTCGATCCGGATGTCTTTTCCTGTGTATTTGCGCAGCCATCGCGGGATTTTAACGGTTCCGATATCGTCACATTGTCTGTGATGGGTGCATCCTTCTGCAATCAGCACCGTATCACCATCTCTTAACTGTTCAATCGCTGCTGCACCAGGAGCTGCTGCATCTAACAGACCTTTATATTTCGCCATTAAAACAGAAAAGGAGGTCAGTTTGATATCTTTCGGCACGATTGCCGCCACCGTCTGAAACACCTGACTGTCCGTAATCACCAGAGCCGGATTTTTTGCAAGTCCTTGTAAGGTCTGTTCCAGTTCGCTTTCCCTTGTTACAACTGCCATTGCTCCGGCATCCAGAATATCACGGAGTACCTGCTGCTGCGGCAGAATCAGACGTCCTTTTGGAGCAGCACTGTCAATCGGTACAACAAGCACAATAAAATCACCTGGATTTATCAGATCCGCAACTATATGCTTTTCCTGATCCATTCCTTTCAAGGACGCAACCCGCTCTTTCAGTTCAAAAATGCCTTCTTTTTTCAATGCACTGACATAGATTTCCTGAGGTCCTGCCGTTGGAATGTTTTCCAAAAGATCCGACTTATTATAAACAATGATGTAACGGATTTCTTTTGCCTGAAACAGCGCGATCAATTCTTTATCGCATTCTTTCAGACCTTCCGAAGCATCTGCAACCAGCACTGCTATATCTGTTTTATTTAACACCTGCTTCGTTTTCCTGACACGCAGTTCTCCCAGATATCCCTCATCATCAAATCCTGGTGTATCAATGATCATGACCGGTCCTAACGGCAGCAATTCCATGGTTTTATAAACCGGGTCTGTGGTAGTTCCTTTTATCTCAGAAACCACAGCGAGTTCCTGTCCTGTCATAGCATTGACAATACTTGATTTCCCGGCATTCCTGCGGCCAAAAAAGCCGATCTGTGTTCTCTCTCCTGACGGTGTACTGTTCATTCCCATATATTATAACGCCTCCTAGAAGCCTGAACCTGCTTCTGCATTTGGTTCGAAAATTGCAGATGCCTGATCGTCCGTCAACTCTACACCAAATACTTCTTTGTAATAATCTTTTGTTTCCTGAATCATATCAATATCTTCAAATAATTCCGGATAGGTATTCTTTGCAAACCACAAAAGTGTTACCGGTGTATCTGCACCTGGCGTATAGCTTCGGTACATACCAAGCGGCATTTTGTATACTTTCTGATTCTTAACTGCATCGACCGCACTCCAGTCATAATTGCCAATTGTGTTATTGTAAAGGTCATCCGGCTGTGCTGCGGTAAAATTGGTGATGAAAATGATCGTCGGGTTCCATTTATAAACCTGTTCCATATTCGCAGCCACCTGATTATCTGTAGTAATCTCTTCTGCTACGTTTACTGCACCAACTGCATCTGCCCAGAATTGTCCGAAGAATTTGGAACCAGAAGTTTCCATATCTGTATCGGAATATTTAAAAAGGAAAAATACCCGCTCTCTTTCTTCTTCCGGAATATCTGCCACTCGCTCCTGTACCATATTGTAAATCTCATCCGAATGCTTCGCTACTACTTCTGTCTTGTCATTATCCGGGAAAATTTCACTCAGCAGCCCGATCCACTGGTTCAAAGTTTCAATCGCATTGTACTCCCACTTATTTACAGAAAGTGCTACAGCCGCAAATCCCGCATTGCGAAGCTGCTCTCCCTGCTCCGGCTGAGATGCACTGTAGAGTACAATATCCGGCTCCAGTTTCATCAACTCTTCCAGATTGATATCTGTTCCGTTCATATAACCGGTTTCTGCCTTTAAAATATCCGGATAAAGTTCTCCGAGAAGACCATTTTCTGCTGCACTCATGCTGTTCGGAGACATTCCGACAATCTTTTCCGCAGAGTCAAAAAATACAGTCAGTACACTGGGAAGAGGCAAAATATTGCCGACTGCAATACGGTTTACCTCATAAGGGACTTCAACTTCTATTCCCAGATGATCTACAATCACATGGGTTCCTGTTTTCGTTTCTTCTGTTGCTTCTGCTTCCGTTTCTTCTGCTTTCGTCTCTTCCGTCTCTGCTGCAGTTGTCTCCACAGATTTCTGTTCTTTCGTTTTGCTGCCGCATCCGACAGATGCCAACACCATTACACCAGTCAAAATAATACAAAGTAGCCTTTTCATAAAATTTTTACCTCCTGCTATTCTTGTTCAAATCTGCGAATCAGATTTGGTATCTCGTTGCGATAAATTCTTCCGGAAAAACTTTCTGACGGAAGGGAAAGAAAACGAATGGTTTCCGGTAAAAGTGGTCGATACAAAGGATCTGCAATGACCACCTCAATTCCATCCAACGCTTCCATTATGTCTTCTTCATCCGGCGTGCAACAGTCTTTTTCTCTCAAATAATCTCCGGTATACTCCGTAGCACACAGCACTTTTACGCCCTTTCCATATTCCAACTCAATCGCCTGTGCCAGCGAACATGAAGTGATGCCTTCTCCGATCACCGCAATCTTGCTCTCTTTAAGATCACTGGTTTTCTGTTCATATGTTCCGGTCTTAGCCGCATTCCAAAGTGCCTCACACAGCACCGACTGATATGCTTTTCCAATCGGCGTACCAACCACATACGGGGTACCGAACTGTTCTTTTAATACCTTCGCCACACCAAGTCCAGTATCAGAAACCACCAGATTTACCGATGCACATCCAGCTCTCTTTAGCTCATCGAGTGTACTGCCCATGGCCCACTTGGAAATCACTTCAAATCCGGCATTCTTCATAAATTCTTCCATTGCTTTGTCACTGCCGTTCACAGAAAAATCCAGCGGTGTCACGCCTAAAATATTTGCAGATAAATGCGTGGTTTTTTTCAAATCCCTGTTCACAAATCGTCTGGCGATCCCTGCAAGTGCCATGGATGCGCCATGGACATAAGTATTCATCCCTGTCGAGGCAAATCCAAATGCCGGAATCTGTGTCCGTTCCTCGATCAGCTCCGCAACTGCCTGGAAATCAAAACCAGTCATCGTTGGAATCGGCGTTCCGGCAACCGCAATAAAATTCGGATGCAATTCTTCCGCTGCAGCCACAATGTCGCCAATTAACTTTTCATCATCTCCCATGATTGCTTCCATCTCAGAAAGTCCGGAAATATAAATCATGCTGTCCATGTCATACCAACGCGGCTCATCATGGGTCGTATAAGTGGAATTACAGCCCGACGCGTCATGCATGACAACCATGCCGCCAAGCTCAAACAGTGCCGAACACACACCAAAAGTGTCGGCTGAATAAGTTGAAATAATTCTTGCAGTTTGTCTCATACGCAGCCCTCACATCCCATTCCTTTAATCTGAATCAGATTTCGCATATCCTTTTCTTCCAGATACGCTTCTCTCATCAGTTTTAACGTATTGCATACGGCATCATAACCCAGCATTCCGCCCCCTTCCACCACATTAACAAAATGATTGGTATTTTCAAA
>JALFGN010000129.1 GCA_022777285.1 Blautia sp. | reverse complement strand
AATCGAACAGAGTCTTCCGGATCTTCTGGCTCATGAACTTTCCATAACGGAAATTGCATTAAAAAACGGCTTTTCCGGTTCCAGCTATTATACGGAAACCTTCAAAGCCGTAAAAGGGATTTCTCCCTCCAAGTTTCGTCAGCAATTTGCACGCTAGCGCGTGTTTAAACCACACCGGGATCTGCGATCCGGTTCTCTCCGTCCGCTGCCCTGGTAGCCAGTGTATCACACAGCTCATTCATGGCATGTCCATTGTGACCTTTTACCCAGATAAATGTAACCTGGTGTGGTTCTTTTGCTTTCAGAAGCCGTTTCCACAGATCCACATTTTTTACCGGTTCGTTCTTTCCTCTCTTCCAGTCTTTGCGGATCCATCCTTCAATCCAATGCTGATTAAAGGCATCCACCAGATATTTGGAATCTGAATACAGTTCCACCTGACAGGGACGGATCAAAGCTTCCAGTCCCACAATGGCAGCCATGAGTTCCATCCGGTTGTTGGTGGTTCGGATATAACCCTGAGAAAACTGCCGTTCATGCAGCTGTCCTTTGCTGTCTGTATAGTGGAGCACGCATCCATATCCCCCCGGTCCGTCCGGGTTTCCTCTGGCAGAGCCATCGGTATAGATTTTTACAAACATATCTCTTCTCCTGCTTTCTTCCAGATTCCTGTTTTTTCAAAATCAACCACTGCCTGTTTTGACGCTTCTACAATGGACCGGTCATATCCTACCATCTGAAGAAGCCGTATGGCATTTCGTGTAGTCACTCTTCCCTCTTTCAGAAGATAAGAAAATACCACATCATTTTCTTTTACCTCTTCCTCAAAATGATAATTTTTATAGCTGTCCTCCAGCATATAAGTCAATTCGATATCATGCGTCGCTGCAAAAGGCAGAATATGCGGCTGATTCAATGCCGCAAGGATTCTTGAAGAAGCTGCAATCCGTTCAATGGTATTGGTTCCGCGAAGAACCTCATCGATCATGCAGAGAATGGGAATTTCCTGATTCTTTCCTTCATCCAGAATCCGTTTTAAAGACCGGATTTCTACAATATAATAACTTTCGCTGCTCTCCAGGTCATCTCGAAGAGCCATGGAAGTCATCGTCTTATAAAAATGCATGCGACAAGCTGTCGCCGTACAGGTATGAATGGTCTGCGCCAGAATTGCATTCAGAGCAAGATTTTTCAAAAATGTGGATTTTCCGGAAGCATTGGATCCGGTAACCAGAACTGCCTGCTTCGCAGTGATACTGTTTGCAATCGGTTCCGAAATCAGCGGGTGATACAGATTTTCCACTTCAATTTTTGCTCTTTGCCCTTTTCTATAGTCTGTAAATTCCGGGCAGGAAAAATAAGGCAGCAATTCCCGAAAGGAGGCCACAGAAATACAGGCATCCAGAAATCCCAAAACAGAAATGATTTCTTCTGTTTCTTTTTCATGCTCCTTCATTGCTTTCATCATAGAATTAAATTTGATCAGATCTACATGGGTCATCATGCGCACATAATCCAGAAGGATAGACTCCGGTCCGCTTTCCATGCCTCCCCGGTTCAGTACCAGGAACGCACCGGATTCAAATTTTCCAAGTGCCTTTTTGCATCGGATCAGTCGCTGTGTATAATCGGACAGTTCCTCTATTCCTTCTTTTTCCAGGCTCCTGATTGCCTGCAGCAACTGGATCACACAGCGAAATCCCAAAAGGTATGCATTGATTTTTTCTTTTTCTTTCAGATACAGCCCGATATTCACACAGCCCATAAGCAGAAAAAGGAAGACACCATATTGCGGAATTATGATAAAAGCCAGAAGAGAAGCCAGAAATGCCCCAAAAAGGAACCGCTGTTTTCCCGGATTTCCGATATAGCAGTCTTTTTCTACATGCACTGCTTTATAGAGGGAAACCGAAGGGGGCCGCCTGACTGCAGCCAGAATTTCCTGCAGTCTCTGTCTCGCTTTTTCATTTTTCTGAAAGAACTGAAACAGTCGTTCCCTCTCCTGCAGTTTCTCCTTTGAAAATTCCGGTGTCCTCAGCATATAATACAGATAATCTTCGCCCGGTGAAGAGACCGTCTGATTGATCAGCAGAAAGACCCGATCCAGATCCAGATCATTCCAGGTCACATCATCAATGACAAACCGGTCTGCTTTCTGCTCTTTATAATATCCGGCAATCTGTTCCAACTGATCCCATGTGTATTCCCTGTCCGGGACCTGTCCCCAGCTTTTTTTCATTTTCCTTAGAAACTCCCGGTGTTTTCTCTGATTCTCACGAATCATCGTCCATATAAAAATCACCAGAAACAGAAGAACCAGTCCTGTCCATACAACCGAAGCAGTCATTGTTACCTCCCGGCTTTTTCTTTTATATAAGTTTCCACCAGTTCCAGCACACAGGCAATCTCCTCTTCTGTATGTGCATCGGAAAGGAACATGGCTTCAAACTGAGAAGGTGCCAGATGGATTCCATGATTCAGCATATATTTAAAATATTCCGAAAATGCTTTGGTGTCTGCTGTTTTTGCGCTGGCATAATCCGTAACTTTTTCTTTTGTAAAGAACAGACAGCCAAGAGAAGCCACATGATTGATCTGGTAAGGGCAGTTGTTTTCCACCAGAATTTTGCGGATTCCTTCAAACAGCATTTCCCCTTTCTGATAAATTCTTGTATAAATGTCCGGATTCTCCCACAGGATTTTCAACTGTGCCAGACCTGCTGCCATAGCTACCGGATTGCCGCTTAAAGTTCCGGCCTGATAAACGGGACCTGCCGGTGCCACACATTCCATAATCTCCCGTTTTCCGCCATAGGCACCTACCGGCATACCTGCACCGATGATTTTTCCGTAAGTAACCAGATCCGGGATCACTCCGAAGAATCCTGCAGCACCGTCAAATTTCAGACGGAAACCGGTAATGACTTCGTCAAAAATCAGAACTGCATGATGTGCATCGCAAAGGTCACGCAGTCCCTGCAAAAATCCGTCTGCCGGGGGAACCACACCCATATTGGCTGCGACCGGTTCCACGATCACGGCTGCCACCTGCTCTTTGCTTTCTTCAAAGAGCTGCTGTACACTGGAAAGATCGTTGTATACAGCAAGCATCGTATCCTGTGTACAAGCCTTTGGTACACCTGCACTGTCCGGAATGCCGCTTGTCATAACTCCACTTCCGGCACTGACCAGAAGCGCATCGGAATGCCCGTGATAACAGCCGGCAAATTTAATGATCTTATCTTTTCCTGTATACCCTCTTGCAGCCCGTATGGCGCTCATCACTGCTTCTGTACCGGAATTTACCATACGGATCATCTCCACATGCGGAATTCGCTCACAGATAAATTCTGCCATTTCCACTTCCCGCTCTGTGGCACATCCGAAACTCAGTCCGTTTTCACAGGCACGGATCACTGCCTCACGGATCGCCGGATGGTTATGTCCCAGAATCATTGGTCCCCAGGAACCGATGTAATCCGTATACTGATTTCCATCTACATCAAAAATTTTACTTCCTACTGCGCCCTGGATAAAGCGTGGTGTTTCCCCGATGGCGCCATATGCACGCACCGGACTGTTTACACCTCCCGGAATTCTTTTTACTGCACGTTTAAATAATTCTTCTGATCTGCTCATTATCCGATTCTCCCTTCCTCCATGAACCTTGCCAGTTCTTTTGCAAAATAGGTCAGATAAATATCTGCGCCTGCACGATATGTGCTGACTGCCATTTCACAGATGATTCGTTCTTCATCAATATAGCCCAGCTTTGCAGCAGCCTTCACCATAGCGTATTCTCCGCTCACCGAATAAGCTGCCACCGGAAGATTGATTGCATCCTTGACTTCCCGAATCACATCCAGATAAGACAGCGCCGGTTTCACCATAATGATATCCGCTCCTTCCTGTACATCCAGAAGCGCTTCTTTCATTCCCTCTCTCCGGTTATGAAAATCCATCTGATAACTCTTTCTGTCACCAAAAGAAGGTGCGGAACCTGCTGCTTCCCGGAATGGTCCATAAAAAGCAGAGGCATACTTCACTGCATAAGATAAAATCGGAATATCTTTGTGTCCTTTCTCATCCAACAGATGACGGATTGCCCCTACACGCCCGTCCATCATATCGGAAGGTGCCACCATATCCGCACCTGCTTCCACATGAGACAAAGCGGTTTTCGCCAGAAGTTTCAGCGTGCTGTCATTTTCCACATCATGTCCGCAAAGCACACCGCAATGACCATGCGAGGTATATTCACACATACATACATCCGTGATCAGATACAGATCCGGAAACTGTTTTCTTGCTTCCCGAAGTGCTCTCTGTACGATTCCGTCCTCTGCATAAGCCTGACTTCCCACTTCATCTTTTACATCCGGAATTCCAAAGAACATTACTTTGTCCACACCGGCTTTCTGCAGACGTTCCAGTTCGAAAGGAAGCCGGTCAACACTGTACCGGTACTGTCCCTCCATGGAAGGAATCTCTTCTTCCACATTGGTTCCTTCTTTTACGAAAAGCGGATAGATCAGGGAACTTTTATCCATTCTTGTCTCCCGCACCATCCTGCGCAGCGTATCACTTTTTCTAAGTCTTCTTGGTCTGACTGTCATATCCATGAGGTCCTCACTCCTTTATTCTTGTAATCCTTTTAAGTCTACAACCAAATCTGTCACACTGTCAATGGTCGCTTCTTTGGCTATCCAGGTTTGCATTCCATAGGCATCGGCTGCTTCCCTGGTCTGTTTTCCGATACAGGCAGCTTTCACCTTGCTGTAATCCAGACCCGGCACTCCGTTTACAAATCCCCGTACCGTAGAAGCACTGGTAAAGACTGCACAGTCGATTTCTCCTGACTCAAAAGCGTTCTTCAAATCAATCATCTCATTTTCTTCATAGAACGTGTCATACGTAGGCACATCACAAATGGTAAGACCCGGTTTTTTTGCAAGATTCTCTAAGATCTCTTTGCCCCCGATTTTTGCACGCGGAAGAAGAATTTTTTCTTCTCCTTCACATACCTGACACAAAGCAGCCCCAAGGGAGGCTCCGTCAAAGGTTTTTGGCATAAGATCCACAAACAATCCTCTTTCTTCCAGCTCTTTTGCAGTACCTTTTCCGATTGCGGCAATCTTTACCTTTCCAAGGGCACGGATATCTTTTCCTGCCTGTTTCATTTCCCGGAAGAATACACGCACACCGATCGGACTGGTAAACCCGATCCAGTCAAAGGTATCCAGTTCTTCCATTGCCTTCTTAAGAAGGCGCTGATCCTGCAGCGGTTCTGTACGGATTGCAGGAAGTTCCAGTACTTCTGCCCCCATGACCCGCAGCTTCTGTGCCATTGTGGAGATGGTTTCTTTCGGTCTTGTAACCAGAACCTTCCAGCCTGCCAGAGGCAGTTTTTCATACCAGGCAAATTCTTCTGCAAGCGCACAGACTTTTCCCACTACAATAATCGCAGGTGTCAAAATGCCCTGACGTTTGACTTCTTCCGGTAAGGTACCAACCGTTGCCACGATCCTTTTTTGTCCTGCTGTTGTTCCCTTCTGCAAAATGGCCGCCGGCATCTGCGGATCGATTCCAGCTGCCAGAAGCGAAGTACAGATGTCTGAAAGAGCGGACACCCCCATGAGAAATACAAGGGTTCCCTTTGTCCGTACCAGAGCTTCAAAATCAATATCATACGGTTCGCCCTGTTTTTTATGTCCCGTAATAATATGCAAAGAAGAACAAAAATCTCTGTGTGTAACCGGAATTCCGTTATAAGCAGGTACTGCGATCGAAGACGTCACACCCGGAACCACTTCATAAGGAATGCCTTCTTTATGAAGCAGTTCCAGTTCTTCTCCTCCTCTTCCAAACAGGAACGGGTCTCCCCCTTTCAGGCGCACGACACGCAAACCTTTCTTTGCCTCTTCTGCAAGAACCCGGTTAATCTGTTCCTGCGGCATAGTATGATTGGAAGCGCGTTTTCCCACATTGATCCTGCGGGCATCTTTCGGCACTTTCGAAAGCACCCCCTGTCCGACCAGACTGTCATACACCACAACCTCGGCATTCTGAAGGACTTCCATTCCCTTTAAGGTAAACAGGCCCACGTCGCCCGGTCCGGCGCCTACCAGCCATACTTTTCCCGGATGCTTTAATTGTCTTGCCAGACGGATTCCGATTTCTTCTGCTTCTTTCCTGTTTCCCTTCAAAGAAGCCTTCCGGTATGCACCCGTGTCTTCTTCATAATACAGACCGGTCAGCGTCAGTTCCTCTCCTTCTACCGTCGCATAGGCAGCCACAGGAGAAGAACAGCCTCCGTCCAAATCACGCACAAATGCCCGCTCTGCCATTGCCGCACAGGCACTGTCTTCATCATTATATCCATCCAGATAAGAATAATCCTGCCCCTTTCTGCCCTGTACAGCCAAAATTCCCTGCCCTGCTGCAGGCAGGATTTCCTCCGGCTCAAAGTAACGACAGATCCGTCCTTCCAATCCCAGACGTTTCAGACCTGCTGCTGCCAGTACAAGGGCAGAATACCGGCCCTCATCCAGCTTTCGCAGTCTTGTCTGCACATTTCCGCGTACACTGGCAAACGTCATATCCGGAAACAGTTCCTTCAGCTGAAGGGTTCTGCGAAGACTGGAACAACCAATGGGTTTTTCCGGATCCAGCGCATCCACTCCTTCCGGAAGCACCAGAACATCTCTTGGGTCCTGCCGCTTGGAAAAAGCAATGAGAGGAAGTTCCTCCGAAACCTCCATCGGCATATCCTTCAGACTATGTACAGACAGCATCGTTCGTCCGTCTTCCAGTGCTCTGTCCAGTTCCTTCACAAACAGTCCTTTTCCTCCTACTTTATCCAGGGTACGGTCAAGAATCTTATCTCCAGTTGTCTTCATAGTGAGCAGTTCCACCCGACAGTCTTTATTCTTTTCTTCAATATAGGTCTTGACCATTTCACTTTGTATCACTGCCAGCCGGCTTTCCCGGCTTCCGATCACGATTTTTCTCTGACTCATTCTTTTCCTCCCGGCTGGTGGAGCAGCCGCTCCACTTTTCTTCGCATTTCTCTTGATTTTACCGGATCGCCTCCGCTGTTAAATCCCATCACCACATCTTCTTCCAGAAGAATCCCCGGAAAATAAAAATCACATTTTCTTCTGTCACTGGCTGTATTTACAAGAATCCCCAGACATTTACAGGCGCTGTAAATATCTTCATTCACCTTCCTGTCATCCGTCGCAGCCAGTACCAGATCTGCATCATAGATGTCTTCTCTTTCATACCTTTTCTTCTTCCAGAAGATTCTGCCCTGTTCTTTCAGTTCCCGGATTCCATCCGAGATCTCCGGTGCGATCACCCAGATTTCTTCCACAAAATCCAGCAGCGTACGGATTCTTCTTTCGGCAATGGTACCGCCGCCGACCACCATCACCTTTTTGCTGTTTAAATCCATAAACAAAGGAAAATATTTTTTAGTTTTCATATAATTTCTCCAATCCTGCCACACAATCCAGAAAGGCTTCCTGTTCCAGGGAATCCCGCAGACCAAAGATCAACTTGTTGACCACCTTTCCGGCAGCCGTATCAATCGCCTCCAGAAGCTTTTCCCGATCCGGATCTTCCATCGGTGTCTTTTTCAGAATCTTTAAAATCCGAAGATTCAGATCCTCCACTGCCTCTGCCTTGATTTCCTGAATTCTTGGAAAAACATCTCTTCCGTCAAACCAGTCATAAAATTCCCGCATCTGTTCTTCCAGAATCTCTCCTGCCAGATTCATACTTGCCTGCAGTCCGGGCGATGCGGCACTGATCCGGAAACTGTCAATATCATAAAGCGTCACGTCCTGCATCTTGCCGATTTCCGGATCAATGTCTCTTGGGACAGCCAGATCGATCAAAATCATATGCGCAGGAACCTTCGCATTTTCAAATTCTTCTTTTGTAATGGTATAATTGGGACTGGCCGTTGCAGAAACTACCACATCACATTTCGGAAGAAACTGCATCCGTTCCCCGTAATTGATCCGTTCACATCCCTTTGGAATATTCACGACACCACTTCTGTACTGACGGACCGTTACGGTCACATCCGCTCCCGCCTCCTTCAAAGCAAGCGCAGTCACCTTTCCCATTTCTCCGTTTCCGATCACCATACAGGTTCTTCCCTGAAAATGAAAGCCCTGATTTTCCAGCCTTGCCATGGCCTGATGGATAACGGAAGTATTGGCTCTTGAAAATACCACCTGCGTCTTGACCCGCTTTGCAGCCGTAACAGCCATCCGAAACAATACTTCCAACACATTATCGGTACAGTAAGCATCCCGGGCCAAAGTCAGAGCATCCTTCACCTGGGTAATAATCTGGTCCTCTGCCAGAATCTGAGATTTCAGGCCACTGGCCAGATAAAAGAGATGTCTGACTGCTTCCTCTCCTCTTCTCTCTGTAAAATATTCCCTGTACGCTTCCTGCGGAAGTTCCTTTTCTCTGCACAAAAACGCATAAAGAGACCCCTCCCATTCCTCCTGGGCACTCACCCAGATTTCCATTCGGTTACAGGTTGACAAAATAATACATCCTAAGATATCCTGCTCTGCTTTCAGCCGCTCCATGGCCTCCACTGCCTTCCTCTTAGTAAAAGAAAATCTGGCACGGATATCTACGGATGCCCGGTTAAAGTCAATTCCAATCATGGATACACTCATCTTGCATACACTCCGTATCTTTCGTTATTCTGATCAGACTCTGCGCTCAGAAGCACGAGATAATCTGCGTTCATATTAGCACAGAATACTTTCCGGTGCAACCGGTCACACAACTTTTCCATTTCTCCTCTATAGCAGAAAAATTTTCTTCTCTGCGGCAAATGCCGTGAATAACCATTGACAAACGGCCAGCCGAACGCTACAATTGTGGTAGAAATTAAATGTCGCAGGTGTCCGTTTTGGAAGAATAGGAAAGCTGAGTGAAAATCTCACACGGTCACGCCGCTGTAATGGAGGAGCTGTATTTTACATATGTCACTGGGAAACTGGGAAGACAAAATACAGCATGGATCCCTGAGTCAGAAGACCTGCCTGCTGCATCTAATTACACAACGGTTACGAACGATGGCCCTGTGTAAGAACAGTCTATCCATACCGGTGGATTCTCCGGTATCCTGTTCTTTCTATGGCCTGCCGGGAAACCCGCAGGTTTTTTTATTTCTACTCAACAAAAATAAAAAACAGGAGGAAAAAAATGAATCGAAAACAGAAACACATGCTTGCTCTTATCAGCATCCTGGCACTTACATTTGGAATTGTACCGAATGTCAATGCCATGCACATCATGGAAGGTTATCTTCCGGGCGGTTACTGCATTGCCTGGGGTGTCCTCTGCATTCCTTTTCTTGCAGCCGGATTTCTTTCCATCCGCAAAACATTAAATGAACACAGAAATCTCATCACACTTCTCGCCATGTCCGGAGCGTTTGTCTTCGTGATTTCATCTTTGAAGATTCCGTCCGTCACAGGCAGTTGTTCTCATATGACCGGAACCGGACTTGGTGCCATCCTGTTCGGACCAAGTGCGGTATCCATTCTCGGACTGATTGTTCTGGTATTTCAGGCGATTCTGCTGGCACATGGCGGACTGACTACAATCGGAGCCAATACCTTCTCCATGGCAATCGCCGGTCCGTTTCTTACATATGCGATTTACAAGCTCTGTCAGAAATGTAAGCTCAACAAACGGATTTCTGTATTTCTGGCTGCTACTCTGGGGGATTTATTCACCTATTGTATCACCGCTGTGCAGATGGCCATCGCGCATCACACAGATACCACCATTACCGGTGCCATGGGAAAATTCCTGATGGTGTTTGCACCTACACAGATTCCGCTTGCGATTATCGAAGGAATCCTGACTGTACTGATCGTTATAGGACTGGAAACTTATGCAAAACCGGAGCTTCGTGCCATCGGATTTTTAAAGGAGGGAAAATAAAATGAAAAAGAAAGTGATCCTTTTACTGATTCTGGTCGTATTAATTGCTTTTATCCCTCTGTTCGCATTAAAAGAAGCCGAGTTTGGCGGTTCCGATGATGCCGGAAGTCAGGTGGTAGAGGAAGTGGATTCCGGATACGAACCCATCGCAGAGCCCATCCTGGAAAAACTGTTGGGACATGAACTTCCCGGGGAAGTAGAAAGCCTTCTCTTCTGTATCCAGTCTTCCATTGGAGTAGGAATTATCGCTTTCTTCATGGGCCGTTTTGTCGAAAGAAAAAAACTTGGAAAAGGTGAATGATTTTTGATTACGATCGATAAACTCTGTTACAATTCCGGTCTTCGCTACGAAAACGCCGGTGAAAAATTTGCATTTGCCATGATTACACTGGTTCTTTGTGTAATGAGTCGTTCCATGGTCATTGCAGGGATTGTTTTAGCTGTTATGGGGATTCTAACCGTATGGAAAGGGAGAATCCCCCTTTTCCGCTATCTTCATTTTTTATGTATTCCGCTGGTTTTTCTTTTACTCAGTACACTGGCAATTATCGTAAATGTAAAAAAAGAACCGCTGGACTTGTTTGCCTTACAGTTGGGCAACTGGTACATCACCGGCAGTATGCAGGGATTTCTCTATGCCCTGCAGCTGATTCTGACTGCACTGGCTGCTGTATCCTGCCTGTATTTTCTATCCATGAATACACCTATGCCGGATATTCTCATGGTACTGGAAAAACTGCATTGTCCAAAGCTTCTGATCGAGCTGATGCTTCTGATCTACCGTTTTATCTTTATTCTGCTGGATACAGCCTATTATCTTTCCACCTCTCAGGAATGCAGACTGGGAAACCGAAACTACAGAACTTCTCTGAAGTCCTTTGCTGCGCTTTGCACAGCGCTTATGATACGGGCGGTAAAACGTTCCAATGCCCTTTACGCTTCCATGGAAGCCCGTTGCTACGACGGTACGATCCGGGTATTGACTGAAGATCACCCGCCCAGAAAAAAAATCATTGTGCTGATCACGGTTTTTGAATTGTTTCTTTTTGTACTTTTTATTCAGAGGAGATTCTTTCTATGAACAACGATATTATATTAAAAGCAGACAATCTGTATTTTTCCTATGACGATGAAAAATCCCATTCCCTGAACGGTCTCTCTCTTGAAATCAAAAGAGGTCAGAAGATTGCTTTTATGGGAGCCAACGGTTCCGGAAAATCCACTTTTTTTCTTTGCTGTACCGGTATTCACAAACCCTCTTCCGGAACGTTGTACTATAATGGTGCGCCCTATTCTTATGACAAAAAAAGCCTTTTGAAACTGCGCAGTAAAATCGGAATCGTCTTTCAGGATCCCGATAATCAGCTGTTTTCTGCCAGTGTTTATCAGGAAATTTCTTTTGGAGCTCTGAATCTGGGTCTCTCCGAAAAAGCAGCCAAAGAAGCGGTAGAAACGGTTATCGACCAGCTGGAGATCACGCCTTTTCGTCACAAACCGACCCACGCCTTAAGCGGCGGACAGAAAAAACAGGTATCCATTGCAGACATTCTCGTCATGAAACCGGACATTATCATTCTGGACGAACCGGCAGCCGCTTTAGATCCCAAACACACAACTCTGGTCAACCAGATCGTGGATCGTATGACCGAATCCGGCATTACTGTATTTCTGGCCACCCACGATGTCAACTATGCCTATGAATGGGCCGATCAGATCATGCTGTTTCATGAAGGCAAGGTTCTCATGCACGGAACACCGGAACAGGTCTTTACCAATAAGGCAGCACTTGCCCAGACCAATCTGGAACCCCCTGCTGTTCTGGAACTCTTTGACAGCCTTTGCAAGAAGGGAATCCTCAAAACAGGACTGCCTCTGCCAAAGAATCTGAAAACCCTTGAAAAATATATTTCATATGTAAATTTGAACACTACATATTATGGAGGAAATACCACTGTGGAACAGAAAAAGAAAAAAGCCATTCTGGTTGTAAGCTTCGGCACCAGCCACAACGACACACGAAAGGTGACCATTGATGCCATTGAACGCGATCTGGGGGATGCGTTCCCGGACTACCCGGTTTACCGTGCATGGACCAGCAAAATGATCATCAAAAAGCTGAAAACAAGAGATCAGGTTTCTGTCAGGAATGTAAAAGAGGCCATGGAACAGATGAAAGCAGACGGAATTACGGATGTTCTGGTTCAGCCTACGCATGTGATCAATGGAATCGAAAATGATTTGATGAAAGAGGATGTTCTTTCTTATTCTGAATTCTTTTCTTCGATTTCGTTTGGTACCCCACTGCTTACTTCTGAAGAAGACAGCAATGCTGTGATCCAGGTGCTGACCGATGCCTTTTCCTGGCTGAAACCCAGTCAGGCCCTTGTATTTATGGGACATGGAACCACGCACTTTGCAAATTCCATCTACGCTGCTCTG
Organism: Blautia sp.; assembly: GCA_022777285.1. GTDB lineage: Bacteria > Bacillota > Clostridia > Lachnospirales > Lachnospiraceae > Blautia. The sequence goes on along the minus strand of JALFGN010000129.1, from coordinate 29,547 downwards.
GACTATACCTTTAAGGATAAAGGCTACCCGAATATTTTCCTTGGTACCGTAGAAGCCTATCCTTCCATGGAAAGTCTCAAACGTATGGTAGATGCCTATAAACCGGAAGAAGTGTTCCTGGCTCCTTTTATGATTGTTGCCGGCGACCATGCCAAAAATGATATGGCAGGCGATGATCCGGATTCCTGGTACAACAAATTCAAAGAAGCCGGTTATAAAGTCACACCGGTTCTGAAAGGTCTGGGTGAATACGAAGGAATCCGTAAGATTTTTGTAGAACATTTAAAAGCCGCTGAATATTAAAAAAACTGCCGACAGAAAATTTTCTGCCGGCAGTTTTTTTAATCTGCATACTGCATCATTGTATAACGGATGGATTCATAATCAAATTCCATTCCTTTTTCTTCATACCAGTCATAGGTTTCCGTGGTCTCTCCATCCGACCAGATTTCCGGACAACTGTTTGTAAGCCAGTCACACGGTACCACATGGATTTCCTGTTTCGATGCGATTTCCAGAAATCCTGCCAGTTCTTTTTCCTGCTCTTCATCCAGCAGATCCGGAACTGCAGACAGGAAAAACGGGGTACCGCTCTTTGCAAGCAGTCTGGACCACTGTCTGTTCTTTTCCCAGCTGATGGCTCCTGCAATTCCTACACAGTCTGCATCAATATCATAAAAGGTTCTGTGCTGCATGAGGCGGAAAGCCAGTGAATTGACACCCAGCTGTCTGGTTCTCTCCCATCTTTTTCCACTGGTATCATCGCCGATACGGTTCAGCTGCATCAGACCTGCCCCCAGATGACCGATGGTATTACAGCCGATGATGATGACCTGATATTCTTTTGCCACATCCCAGATCATCTGGTAGAAATCGGTAACAATCTCTGCGCTGGTCTTTGTCCGGTCATAAAAACTCCAGCCATCGGAAGTAACCAGTGGATTCATCTGGAATCCCCATTTTCCAAACAGATCAAACGTGGAAAAGTCATGTTTCACAAGCTCATATCCCCATTTGCAGATGGTTTCCATATCCTGACGGATATACGCTCTGGCTTCCGGATGAGACGGATCCAGACATCCATTATGAGAAAGTCTCCATTCCGGTTTAATGGCTTCGTCTTCATTCAGAAGAAAACGTACCCAGATACCCGGACGGGCTCCTCTTTCCTTGATTGCATCGGCCAGTCCCTTCATATCCGGGAATTTTGCATTTCCCTTTCTCCAGGGACCTCCGTTGTAATCCTCCAGTCTGTGATGCTCCTGCCAACAGTCATCCACAACCATAAACGGCGGATTCTCAAGACCTTTTGTCAGACGGCAAAGATAGTCGGTATCTCGAAGAATCTCTTTCTGGGAACTGTCTCCATATGCATAATACCAGTTATTGCTTCCATAAACCGGTTTTTCCGGAAAGACCGGATCCGGACACATAGCACGACAAAACGCACGGGCTGCTTCAAAGACCGTACACTGAGAAAATTCACGGCTTACGATTCTGGCTGCGCAAAGCGTCCTTCCCTTTAAATGTACCCCTGCACCACCACAGCGGACATCCAGATAAAGGGTGATTCCTTTCGTATTCATCAGCCACTGGCACATAGCACCGGGACGCACCATCACACCTGCTCCCCAGACTACCTTTGTCTCTTCTCCATAATGGAGAAAATACCATGGAAACATCCGGTTTGGATTCATACCTTTCCATTCCATATTTCCATATCCGCGTTCCCATTCATCCGCAAAAATCCGGGCATTGGAAGAAATCTCCATGTTCCAGTGAAGCTTGACCCATTTCACAGCAGAATACTTTGCATGGAGCATGACCGCGTCATTTTCTTCGCCCTGTTCCACAGTCACTTCCACATCTTCCGTCTGTACACTTCCCTGCTCCGGTTTTCCCCAGAACTGTGCTTTTTCTGTCTGAATCCCGATATAATCCGGAATTCCAAGTTTTCTGATTTCTTTTACCATGAAATCTGCCTCCTTGTTCTTTTAACTATCATTATAGCGTAAAAAATACTGCAAAAAAACAGGCTTCTGTTTCGAAAACTTTTGATTTTGTTGCATCTTAATGTTTATTCTTCATAAAACTCTACTTCTGAGATACAGTTATCGTTCCACTGAGAACCACCGTAAGCCTTATGTATGTACAGACTTACAAAAGAAGCTTCTACCGGTTCCTCAAAAGAAAGACAGAATGCTTTCTTTTCATCGGAAAAATCCACATTCTTGCTCTGCTTATCGCCCAGATTTATGGTAAGACATGCAGGACGTGCATTCTTTTCCCACATGCTGTCACTTCTCCAATTGCCCAGGTACAGAACCATATAGCGAATCTTATGCGGTTTGTCAAAACTCAGTTTGATTCCAGCTCCCTCACCCAGTCCGTCCAGTCCCTCCTGCCAGGAAGTGGAACTATCTCCGTCTGCGGCACTGTTCGCACTGTAATCATAGTTTTCCGAGTAAGCCATGGAGCTTTGTTCCGCCAAAGCAACGGAAATCTTTTTGTACTGACTGAAATCTACACTGTCTTTGTCTGTGAATACAAAAGATTCCTGTTTGGCTTCCTCTTCTTTCGTTTCTTCTTTCACCGTTTCTTCCGGTTTCTCTTCTTCCGTCTCTCCCTTTTCTGTCTCTTCTTTTTCTGTGGAAGCGGTCTCTTCCTCAAGGTCTTCCACAGGCTGGGTCTCTCCGTAATAGGACTTCTTTTCCTCGTCCATTTGCTTTACTGTAAGCATTCCCCACAGAATCCCTACAAGCAGACATACCAGAAGAACACAACCTGCAATCAGCCATACCGGACTCTTTTTTTCCGGTTTTCTTTTCCGTGGTTCTCTTTTTCTTTCCGGTTCCTGCGGGATTTCTTCTATGATCTGCTCTCGTGATTCCTCTTCTTCATCCAGATCCATATACTCTTCAAATACGGCTTTTCCGCATTTTGAACAGAACAAATCGGTATCGTCGAGTTCATGACCGCATCTTTCGCATTTCAAAGTATCACCCTTTCCTATCTCTCGTACTATTTCCAGTAATCTCTTTCATTGTCGATCATATAAAGCAGAGCGTTACAGATACAAGCCGCAATATTGCTGCCGCCTTTGCGTCCCTTTGCCACAATACAAGGTGCCCCGGATTCCATGATCATCTCCTTTGATTGTACCACATTTACAAAACCTACGGGAACCCCGATGATCAGGTAAGGAGAAATTTTCTTTTCCTGTATCAATTCATACAGACGGACCAGTGCAGTCGGTGCATTTCCAATTGCAAAAATCACCGGTTTTCCAAGCGCTGCTGCCTTATCCATACAAGCTGCTGCCCGGGTACTTCCTTCTGCTTTTGCTTTTGCAGCCACATCTTCATCCGACATAAAGCAGAACACTTCTCCGCCGAATTTTCCAAGGGCCTTTTTATTGATTCCTGCTTTTGCCATCTGCGTGTCTGTGACAATGGATGCCCCATTTTTGATGGCTTCTATGGCCTGCTCCACTGCTCCCTCCGAGAAGTACAGGCTGTCTGCATATTCAAAATCTGCACTTGTATGAATGCAGCGTTTTACGATCAGTTCCGTTCCTGGCTGAAACTTATGATCGCCCAGTTCTTCTGTAATAATCTCAAAGCTTCTTGTCTCAATTTCTCTTGGCTGTACATTTTCCAGTTTTGTTTTCATCTGACTGCCTCCTTCTTGTGTCTTCAGATTCCTGCTTCCAGTATCTCATAAATCTTGTCCATGTCAAGATATTGGCGCAAACCTTCTGCAAGAAGATCATACTGTTTTTCTTTGTATGCAGCAAAATCCACACCTGTCATCTGACTTACATCCAGTCCTTTTTGTTTTCCGATTGCTCCTACAAGCGTCTCTGCCACTTTTTCCTTATCAAAGATTCCATGCACATAGGAACCATAAACATTTGCTTTATAAGTACCATCGATTTTTACGGTTCCATTGACGGTATCCCGGATCTTCGTAAGCGGTTTTGCCCCTTCTTTTCGCTTGCAGACCCCCATATGAATCTCATATCCTTCCAGTTCCACACCACTGATATCTTTTAACAGACCTTCTACTGTTCCGAAGGTTCCTTCCACTCTTGTCCTTGTCTTCTCTCCCTGAAATACGGTATCCATAGGAAGCAGACCCATACCGCGGATTTTTCCTCCTGCTTCCACTCCATCCGGATCCCAGAGCGTCTCACCCAGCATCTGGTAACCGCCGCAGATACCAAAGATGAGCTTGCCCTTGGCTGCCTCTTTTAAAATAGCAGCTTCCAGCCCGTTCTGCCGCATCCAGAGCAGATCCTCCATGGTATTTTTGGAACCTGGCAAAAGAATCATATCCGGATTTTTCAGATCTTTTACAGACTGTACATAACGGAGCGAAACGCCCGGAATCACTTCCAGTGCATTAAAATCGGTAAAATTGGAAATTCTCGGCAGACGGATTACGGCAATATCGATCAGATCCACATGCTGGCTTCCGCGTACCCGTTCTGCAAGACTGTCTTCATCTTCCACATCCACCTGCAGATAAGGAGCAACACCGACCACCGGAATCCCGGTCTTTTCTTCCAGCATCTCCACACCCGGATCCAGAATACTCTTATCTCCACGGAATTTATTGATGATCAATCCTTTTACCATATCCCGTTCCTCTTCTTCCAGAAGCATCACGGTTCCTACCAGCTGAGCAAACACCCCGCCTCTGTCAATATCGCCCACCAGAAGTACCGGTGCCTTGGCCATCTTTGCCATGCCCATGTTCACCAGATCTTCCTGTTTCAGATTGATTTCTGCCGGACTTCCGGCTCCTTCGATGACGATGATATCATACATGGAAGCCAGGGTATCATACGCTTCCTGAATTTTCGGCCGCAGATTCTTCTTAAAGGCAAAATATTCTCTTGCACTCATGTTGCCCAGAACTTCCCCGTTCACGATCACCTGACTGCCCGTATTATTCGTCGGTTTGAGCAAAATCGGATTCATCAGTGCCAAAGGACGAATGCCTGCCGCCTCTGCCTGCATCACCTGGGCCCGCCCCATCTCCAGTCCTTCTTCTGTAATAAAAGAATTCAAAGCCATATTCTGGGATTTAAACGGTGCCACAGAATATCCGTCCTGTTTAAAAATACGGCACAAGCCTGCAGTCAACAGACTCTTTCCCGCATTTGACATGGTTCCCTGTACCATAATTGCTTTTGCCATTTTCTTATCCTTCCTTTCCGTACCGGGCAAGCACCCGGAGCAGCCGGTCATTGTCTTCCCGAAGTTTTACTGCAATCCGGTAATAGCCTTTTTCTAATCCATGATAATTGCTGCAGTCGCGAATGAGAAATCCCGCCTTCAGACAATTTTCATACAGGTCTTTGGGACCTTTAAAAAAAATATAATTGGCGCTGGATGCAAAGGTGATATAACCTGCTTTTTTCATTTCTTCCAGCATCCGGCACCGTTCCTTTCGAATGACCTGCATGGTCCGTGCCACATAAGCTTCCTCTTTTAATGCTGCCACACCCGCCTTTTGTGCAATGGTGGAAACACTCCAGGGCTGTCCGCAAAGGGCCGCCCGTTCCAGAATCCCGGGATTGCTGCACAACCCATATCCAAGACGTACCCCTGCCATTGCATAACGCTTGGTAAATGCTTTCAGAAGAAACAGATTGGAAGAGCGATCCAGACACTCTTTCAATGTGTGGGCTTCCGGCTCTTCCACAAAATCTACAAAACATTCATCCAAAACCAGGAGACAGTTCCTTTCCCTGCATTTTTCCAGTATACGAAGAAGAAGTTCCCGCCTGGTAAGCACACCCGTAGGATTATTGGGATTACACACAAATACCATATCGACCCCTTCTTCAATGGCCGCAAGAAATCCTTCATCCAGTAAAAATCCATTCTCCTCTTTCAGAAAATAATGCTGTACCTGGCAACCGGCAGTTTCCAGAGCCTGCTCATATTCTGCAAAAACCGGTGCGGGAAGCAAAGCTTTCTTTGGCTTTTCCCCAAGCACCAGACGAAAAATCAGATCTGCCGCCCCGTTTCCGCAAAGAATCCAATCGGGGTTGACCCCTTCATATGCTCCAATGGCTTCCCGCAATTCCTGACAGCAGGTATCCGGATAATTACACACTTCCTCCATTGCCAGTACAGCCGCCTGCTTCACAGATTCCGGTGTTCCGAATGGATTGCAGTTGGCGGAAAAATCTGTCACATTTTGATGGCGGTAAATGTCTCCGCCGTGTAAATGGTAACTCATGTCTGTCTCTCCTATCCCGTTTCCTATAAAATACAACCAATCACAAGCATCCGAAGCCCGGCAAACAAAAAGGTTCCAAGCGCAGCCGTCACATACAGGATCTTATTTGCACGGGGAATATCTTCCGGTTCCGGTTTTCTGATCGCATCCCCTATGGTTTTTTTCTCATATAACTTTCCAAAATAAAAGGCATTTCCGGCCAGCTGTACATCCAGAGCACCTGCCATCACTGCTTCTGTCTGCGCCGAATTGGGGCTTGCATGATTATACCGGTCTCTCTTAAAAATCTTCCATGCCTGTTTCCAGTCATATCCACAGATGGCAGCTGCAGCAATCATAAGAAATGCGGAAATCCGTGCCGGAATATAATTGGCAATATCATCCAGTTTTGCTGCACACCGGCCAAAATACAGATATTTGTCATTTTTATAGGCAATCATGGAATCCATGGTGTTGATTCCCTTATACAGAAACATAAGAGCAGGCCCGCCAATCGCCATATAAAAAAGTGGTGCCACAATTCCATCCGATGTATTTTCTGCCACAGTTTCCACCGCAGCCTTCGTCACACCGGCCGCATCCAGATTCTGGGTATCCCGCCCTACGATCATGGAAACGGCATATCTGGCTTCCTCAATGGTTCCTTTTGTAAGCCGGTCATATACCCGCATACTTTCCTGTTTCAGAGACTTCACTGCCAGCATCTGATAACAAAGAAAGGCAGAAAGCGCCACACCGGCTGCCGTATGGATCCGGTCAGCCAATGTCACAAGAAGAAGCGGAATCCCGCCGCTTCCAAGGCAGATCAAAACCACCAGCAAAGCGCCTGCCCATTTCTCCCCTTCCGGTGTCTTTGGAAATATCCGCCGGAGTCTTTTCTCCAGCCAGGCAATGCTGTTTCCTATGATCCGCACCGGATGGTACAGCCATCTGGGATCTCCCAGAAGTAAATCTATAAAAAAGCCCGCGATCAGGGCCAATGCTGTCCATTTCATTCTTTTTTATCCTTCCCTTACGATTTGTATTTTCCCCGTTACTTCTATTTTTCCAGTCTCTTTCCACTGTTTCTTTGTAGTCTTGATTTGAAATCCTTCCCCGTTCTTTACCTGCCAGGAAAAATAATCTCCCGGCACTTTGGAAAAGCCGCTGAGAATACTCATGATGGTTCCTCCATGCACCACAAAAGCCCCCAATTCCACGGATTCCTCCAGACATGCCTCCAGAATACGGGCAAACTGCTCCCGACACCGTTTCTGAAATCCTTCCATACTTTCTCCCCCGGGAAAAGGCATGGTTCCATTGCTGTCGATCCATTCCTGATAAGCCGGATCCCCGCTTAATTCTTCATAATTTTTATTCTCAAATGCGCCAAAATCGCATTCCATAAGCCCGGGTTCCAAAACCAGCTCTTTCCCCGGAAACAGAATCTGTGCAGTCTGCACACATCGGCGCATGGGACTTACAATAACACGCTCTACCTGCTCCCCTGCCGGATAAGAAAACCCCTCCAGCAGAGCAATTCCTTCTCTGCAGAGAGGTTCATCCGTCCGGGAACCAACATAACGCTTTTCCAGATTTCCTTTTGTCATAGAATGACGAATCAGATAAAACTCAGCCATCTTTCAACACCGTCCCGATTCCGCATACCACCCGCACCACACAGCTGCTTTTCGCTGCCAGTCTGGTACAGACTCTTCCTGTCGTTTCTCTGTACATCCGGTCAAACACCTCTACAGGCACCACTCCATATCCCAGTTCATTGGTGATCAAAAGCAGTTCCGGATTCTTTTCCATCAGTTCCTCTTCCAGTCCATCCAGGTTTTTTCCTTCTAGGAGGCGTGCTCTCACCCACGCGTGAAAATGATCCATGCAGACACAGGTAAAAATGGCTTCATAAGAAGCTGTTTTTCCATCCACGATCTGCTCTTTGGAAATCCCCAGATGCTCCGTTACATATTCTTTTTTTCCCTGAAAGGCTCCGCCTAAAATCAGCTTCACAACTCAACCTCCCATCATCTGTCCCAGAACTGCACAAAATGCAACCACCAGCTCACAAAGCTGCATATGAAATCCTGCCAGATCTCCGGTAATTCCGCCGAATTCTTTCTGAGACATTTTGTAATAATACAAATATTCCAGTGCTGTTCCCGCAAGCACACAGCACCCGATCAAAGGACGCAAAAGAATCATCCCGATTCCGGTCACTGCCACAAAGAATACCGAGGTGATACGAACCGCACGCTTCTGGGCACCATCTGAGAAAGCGGCTGCAAGTCCTGTATTTTTTGCCATAGGAAAAGAAGCGATGGAAAAAGCGCCAAGCCCCCTGGCGAAAACAAATCCCAGACAGATCACCGGCAGACTCCGTTCATTGACTTCGCTGCACACGCCCAGATAGAAAAGAAAATAGCAGATTCCCACAATAATCGCAAAGGCTCCTGCATGGGAGTCTTTCAGAATCTCCAGTTTCCGTTCTCTTGGCTGATAAGAATTCAACGCATCTGCCGTATCCAGAAGGCCATCCAGATGAATCCCTCCGGTGACTGCCACAGGAATCAGTAAAAGAACCACCGAATAAAAGAGATGACTGCTTACCAGTCCGCTCCCGTAGGTTCCCCAGAGCCACACAAGCCCTCCGATCACCATGCCGATCAGGGGATAAAAACACATAATATAACGCATATTTTCTCTGGTCCATTCACTTTGGGGCATGGGAATTTTCGAATACATAGAAAAAGCAATTTTAAAGCTGTTCCAGAGCTGACTTCCTTTCTTTGTTTTTTCTTCCACTTTCATTCTCCTCCTGCCTGTTTCTGAACAACCGGAATCCCGTAAACCACTTCTACTACTGTAGCTGCCTTTTTGGCGATTTCCCGGTTGATGCGTCCCAGATATTCCTGGTAACGGATGGTTTCTTCTTCATACACGATTCCATCCGAAAAAATCTCATTGGTGACAATGACAAGCTCTGCGGCCTGCTTCTCCAGATTAGCAACCCCATCTAAAACCGCCTGGACGGTGTTTTCTTTTGCTCCTGTCTCCTGAAACATCTCATTGGCCACCAGATTCGACATACATTCCAGCAAAACGTAAGCATTTGAGGGAATCTTCTGCTCCTTCAGCCCGGTATAACATTCTACCGTAGAAAAATTTTTCTTTGCCCGCATCATTCGATGACGCGAGATCCTTTTTTGACTTTCCTCATCAAAAGGATACATCGTCGCTATGTAAATCCGTTCCCCCTCACCGAAACCGGTAAGCACATCTTCTGCGTAAGCCGACTTTCCACTTCCGCTTCCACCTGTCACAAGGGTTATCATATCCGTTTCCTCCTATGCAAGAGGCACATAAGCTTCCATGCCGATTCCGCCAAAATCACTCATTCCGTAATAGACCGCCGTTGCAATATCCAGAAGCGGGAAGAACGTAACTGCACCGGTTCCTTCCCCAAGGCACATATCACAATGAAGCGGTGCTTCTTTTCCAAGTACTTCCAGGAGCAGATGACCAGCCGGTTCTTTTGATACATGGCTTGGAATCATATAGCCTTTTGTTTCCGGACAGATCGTCGCTGCAACCAGTGCACCGACTGCAGAGATCACACCATCAATGACAATGGGTACCCGAAGGGCTGCGCCGCCGATAAAGAGACCTGCAATGGCTGCAATATCAAATCCACCCACTTTGGACACCACATCAATTCCGTCTTTCGGATCTGGCTGATGCAGCGCAACTGCCTTACGGATGGCATTGATTTTCCGGTTCAGTCCTTCCGAGGAAAGTCCGGCTCCACGTCCGGTCATATCTTCTACCGGTCTTCCAAGAATCACGGAAGCAACTGCACTGCTGGTCGTGGTATTTCCGATTCCCATTTCTCCGGTTGCAATGATCCGGTATCCCTTTTCTTTCAGGGTTTCTACCATCTCAATCCCGGTTTCGATTGCCTGAATCGCCTGTTCTCTTGTCATAGCCGGCTCTTTTACCATATTTTTTGTTCCATATGCGATCTTCCGGTTCAGGATGCTGACATCTGTGGCAACTCCCACATCGACCGGAAAAATCTCTGCGCCTACAGTCTTACACATGATACTGGAGACTGCTTTTGTCTGCAGAAAGTTCTCGCACACCAGTGCTGTGATTTCCTGTCCAGTCTGTGTCACTCCTTCTTCTACCACACCATTATCTGCACACATGGGAACAAGGGCTTTCTTTTTCAGATCCACCCGGATGTCTCCTGTGATTCCGGCAATCTGCACCAGCACATCTTCCAGCTTTCCAAGACTGTGAAGAGGATGGGCAATGCTGTCCCACTTCTGTCTGCACTGTTCCATAGCCGCCTCATCCAAAGGCCGGATTTTCTTTAACGCTTCTTCCAGTTTCATCTGTCTTTCCTTCTTTCTGTGTAAGTTTTTCTTTGCTTTTTATAATTCATACAGCATTGTACGATGGATTTTGGAATCTGTGGATTCCCGTAATAATAAAAATGCGGAAATCCTGCAAGCAGATGGTCGGATGCATGGATGCATTCCCATCCTCTTGTACTGTAAGGCTTCTGTGCCATAAAATCTGTTCCGCAGCTGGTGGAATCAAAATAGTGAAATTCATGCGCCGGACTGCTGTCCAGGGACTGTCCAAGAACACGATCTGTTTTCGGGGTCAGCGTGATATAACCAAAACGTCCCAGTTTTGGTGTCTGATAAGCTTTTCCAGGAATGATTCCAACTCCCTTCACCGGATTGCCTTTCATATCCTCCATTGTGTCATGCAGATACATAAATCCTCCGCATTCCGCAATCACAGGCATACCGGCTTCATACGCCTTTCGTATGGATTCCCGCATGGACGCATTCTCTTCCAGTTGTTGGGCAAAGAGTTCCGGATAGCCGCCATAAAGGATCACACCATCCAGATTTTCCGGAAGTGCTGTATCCCCAATCGGGGAAAAAGGAACCAGTTCGGCTCCCATCTTTCGGAGGAGTTCCAGATTGTCCTGATAAACAAAACAAAATGCCTCATCCAGCGCCACCCCGATGCGTACCGGCTGTTCCGCATGAAAGGCAAAATCACTGTCTGCTTCCCATGGAACTTGTGCAGCAAGAGCCGGTGCCGACTTTGCCAGTTCCAGAAGCTTGTCCACTTCCAGCGTCTCTTCCAGAATCCCTGCCAGTTTCTGCAGTTTCTCCCGGAATCCCTCGACTTCTTCCGGAAGGACCAGCCCCAGATGTCTGCTTTCTATGACACAGTCCTCTACTTTCGGCACATAGCCCATCACCGGCAGATTCAGTTCTTCTTCAATCTGTTTTCGGATTCTTGGATATAACATTGGACTCATCTGATTCAAAATCACACCACAAATCCAGCTGGGCGATCGATAAGTGAGAAACCCTTTGATATAAGGAACAATGGAAAGGCTCATACCTTTACCATTCACGATCAGAACAGCCGGTGTACGCGTATCACTGGCCAGTTCATAAGCACTGGCCTTTGTGGTGATGCCTCCTGCTCCGTCATAATAGCCCATTACCCCTTCCATAACTGCCACATCCATGCCTTTGCAATTCTCTGCCAACAGGTATTGGAGCACACGCTTTTCTGTAAAAAAAGTATCCAGATTTCTTGATTTTGTTCCAATGACTTTCGAATGGAACATCGGATCGATATAATCCGGTCCGCATTTAAAAGAAGCCACCTGCAGGCCACGGTTTTTCAGCACCTGCAAAATTCCGCAGGTAATCAGAGTTTTCCCGCTCCCGCTGGCTCCCGCACAAAGAAGAAAACGGGGGACTTCCATTCTTACCTCACTCCTTTCCTTTACAGGAAAAAATCGTAATGGGATTTTCTCCCATCATCAGATGATACGGACCAACTGCTTTTGCACGGCTCACATTCATCTGCACCACTTCTACATCCGTAAAAGGAAGTTCTTTCAGCGCTTTCATAGTCTCTGCCACCGTTTCCAATGCAATACAGTTAATCACGATCTTGATATTCGGATTCTTCTCCAGAAGCATCTGCAATATCGCCTTCATATTTCCGGAGGAACCTCCAATAAACGCATGGGTAGGCATCTCCAGCGCTTCCATCGCTTCCGGTGCTTCCCCTTCTATGATTTTCAGGTTATCCACTGCAAATTTTTTCTTATTTTCTTCCAAAAGCGAAACAGCCAACGGCTTTTTCTCAATTGCAAAAACCGTTCCACGGATGCAGCGAAGGGCCATTTCCACGGATACCGACCCGGTTCCCGCTCCCACATCATAACAAACAGAATCTTCTTCCAGACCCAGTTTGGCAAGCGAGACACACCGGACTTCTTCTTTTGTCATAGGTACTTTATCCCGGATAAATGCCTCATCTTTGATTCCATGAACAGCCGGAAGCGGCACAGCCTGCTCATTTTCCAGATACACAACACTCAGCGGATCCCCTTCATATCCAATAAATGCTTCCGCTTTTCCTGAAAGGATTTTTTCGTCTTCATATGAAAGTCGTTCTCCGACAAACAGCTGCACCTGTCCCATTCCATAATCCGTAAGCTTGCGGGCAAGTTCTGCCACCCCATCCTTTGTTCCCAGAATGGAAAATACTTTCCGGTTATGCTTCACAAGAGAAACCAGATTTTCCTGTTTTCCATGGGCACTGGTCAGTACCGCATCCTCCCAGGAACGACCGATTTTTGACAGGAAATAAACCGGGGAGGCGATTCCGCAGATAACCGTTACCTCTTCTTCCTGCAAAATCTCCAGAAGTTTCTTTGCTCCGCTGTAGAATCCCACATCTCCGGAAAGAAGAATCGCAACCGTTTCGTATTCCGGATGCGCATCCAGATACTCTTTGATTTTCCTGCTGTCATACTCTACAAACACGGCCTGACCGGGAGCTGCACAGGCTTTTGTCATACGCCTTGCCCCAATCAGAAGCTCTGCTTTGGCAATGGCTTCTCTGGCTTCTTCTGTGCGGTTTTTCTCATCTCCCATACCAATTCCTACAAGAGCAATCTTTCTGGCCGGTTTCAAAGAAAACTTTTTGCAAAGCAGTCCTCTGCAGGCAAGAAGAGAAATGCCCGCTTCCTTCAGCGGACGACCGACGATCACGGAAATCGCCCCTGCCTGTCTGGCAGCTTCCAGCTTTTCTTCGTATCCTCCTGTGCTTCCGGACATTTTCGTTACCAGATAACGGCAATGAAACTGTTCCAGCATTGCTTTATTCAGTTCCATAGAAAACGGTCCCTGCATACAGATCAGATTTTTTCCCTGAAATCCCAGTTCTGCACAATGCGCTGCCACGCCCGGAAGAGAAAGAACCCTTGCAAAGACCCGTTTTTCATATTCCGGAATCTCTGTATACTTATGAATCTCCTTACTTCCTGTAGTAGCCAGAATATTTCCTTCTGTATGTTTCAGATATTCTGCTGCCTCTTCCACACTGTCTACATAGACTTCATTTTCTTTTTCCTCTTCGGATCCTGCACAATTTTCCCGCAGAAGCCGGATATAGGAACAACCGGTATTTGCACAGGCTTCTTTAATATTTTCCGTCACTTGTGCCGCATAAGGATGCGTTGCATCAATAACCGGATCTGCCTGAATCTCCTTCATCAAGGCTTCCATACCGGCCTGATCCAGACGTTCATGAGAAACGGTCATACCCCTTCCCCTTGGAAGAAGCGTTTCTCCATATTCCGTTGCCACACACACATGGGCGGGCACGCCTTGTTCATCCAGAAATTCCGCGATTTTTCTTCCTTCCGTTGTCCCTGCAAATACCAGAACCTTACACATTTCTATAGCCTCTCGGTGTCACCATTTTTCCATTGATATTCTTAGTCTGTGAATTTCCGATAAAGACAGTCGTAAACATATCCACCGGTGTCTCTCGCAGTTCGCTCAGTGTCATCACTTTCATGGACTCTCCGTCTCTTCCGATATTGCCGACGATTCCACAGACCGTCTCTTCTCCTTTGTATTGCATCATCAGATCACAAGCCTTCATCAGGTAATCGTGGCGTTTTTTACTGGAAGGATTATACAGACAGATTACAAAATCTGCATGCGCTGCATCCACCAGCCTGGTCTCGATTTTTTCCCACGGAGTCAGAAGATCACTTAAGCTAATCAGACAAAAATCATGAATCAGCGGTGCACCAAGCACAGCGGCTCCTCCGGTTGCTGCCGTCACACCGGGAATGATTTCCAGTTCGACTTCCGGATAATTGATTCCCACTTCATACATCAGACCTGCCATTCCATAGACACCGGCATCTCCGCTGCAGATCATCGATACAACCTTTCCTTTCATTGCTTCATCAAACGCCATCACACAACGCTCCACCTCTTTTTTCATCGGTGTGGTGAGAAATTCTTTTCCTGGAAAATGATTCTTTACCAGATCTACATATACGGTATATCCGATAATCACATCACTGTTTTTCAAAGCTTCTGCTGCTTCAATGGTCATTTTTTCATAAGCACCGGGACCGATGCCGACTACATATATTTTATTCAAAGTTCACACTCCATTTCCGTCTTGCCAGGGCTACTGTTACGCCCTCTTCCGCATATTTTCTTAAAATCAGATTACTTTTTGTTCCATGCTGACTGCTGCCAAGAATGGCACTTCTTTCACAGACATTGTCCACACCGGTTACTTCTTCTACAAACCGGGACTCTGCAAAACTGCCCTCTACCTGCTGCAGTTCTTCTTTGGTATACGTCACAAAAGGAAGCTTCCGGTCCTTACAGTATTCCAGAATCCCCGCTTCTTCTTTTTTCAGATCAATACTTGCCACCAGTTCCATGGAAACCGAAGGCGTCAATACTTCATCACATGCTTTGCGCACGATTTTTTCCACGATTTCTCCCGGTGTTCCCTTTTTGCATCCGATTCCAAGCGTAACGATCTTCGGTACCAGATACAACGTATGCACAAAGGGATGTTTCATATAGCTGTTTGTCACATAGATTCCGAATTCCGGCTTTTCCTTATCTTCATCAAAAAGTTCCAGTTCTGCCGGCACTTCGCCCACCCACGGAAAATCACTGGCAAATCCGACCGTTCCTCCATTTACCAGAATTGCGGAAATCTCTTTTGCCATTTCCATATCCGAAATATAACAGCCATTGTTCTTTGCAAACACATCCACTGCAAATTTATTGTTGATATCCGTTGCTGTGGTAATCACCGGTGTTCCCTGAATCAGATCCGCAATTTCTTCTGTAAGCTTGTTGGCTCCTCCGATGTGTCCGGACAACAGAGAAATGACAAAATTGCCCTGCTCGTCTACAACAACCACCGCCGGATCGGTCTTTTTACTTTTTACAAAAGGTGCGATTCCACGGACTGCGATGCCGCAGGCACCGATAAAAATAATGGCGTCAGAATCCGCAAACCGTCTTTCTGTCCAGTCACGCAAAGAAGTGTCGATGGGTTTTGCAAATTTCTTTACATCCCGGAAGGATGCATCATTTTCTTCCATCTGTGATTCATCCAGAATCTTTTTTGAATATTTACTCTTTGTAAATGTCTGTACCTCATAATTGTTTCCTTCCAGAAAACCGCTCATCATTTCTCCCAGACGATACCCTCTCTGGCTGAAACTAATAATTGCTATTTTCATAATCCATCCGTTCCTTTCCTGAATTCCGTTGTAAATCCCGGATCATACAGTTTCGAGCGCTCATAATTGGAATGTGCCACAGCCTCCCCGATAATCATCAGGGCTGTTTTTGTAATCTTGTTCTTTCTTGCTGTCTCTGCCAGTGTCTCCACGGTGCACACAAAAGAACGTTCATCCTCCCAGGTTGCCTTGTACACGATTGCTGCCGGTGTGTCCGGTTTATAACCGCCTGCGATCAGCCGTCTGGACAGCTCTTCCAGAAGTCCGGTACTTAAGAAAACCACCATCGTTGCCTGATGGGCAGCAAAGGATTCAATGCTTTCTTTTTCCGGTACCGGTGTTCTTCCTGCCATTCTGGTAATAATGACACTCTGGGATACCTCCGGCAGTGTGTACTCCAGATTCAAGGCAGAAGCCGCCCCGCAGAAAGAACTGACACCCGGACAATAATCATAAGAAATCTCTTCCTGATCCAGCACATCCATCTGTTCACGGATGGCTCCATACAGACAGGGATCGCCTGTATGCAGACGGACCGTGGTCTTTTCTTCTCTTTCTGCCTGCCGCATCACATCCAGTACTTCTTCCAGTGTCATTTTTGCACTGTTATAAATCACAGCTTCCGGTTTCGCGTAATCCAGCAATTGTGGATTGACCAGAGATCCTGCATATATGATCACATCTGCCTGTTCCAGCAGATTTTTCCCTCTCACGGTAATCAGGTCTGCTGCTCCGCTACCTGCTCCAACAAAATGAACCATCTTATTTTTTCTCCTTTACAATGATCAGCGAATAGTATCCCGCCTGTTCCGGAATCTCCTCCGCTGTTTCGTATATTTTTTCTGTAGGCATTCCGCAGTCTTCGATCATCACTGCCTCCTGTCCGCTTTTGATAATACTTTCTCTTACCGCCTTCATTTTTCTTCCGGTCTTCATCAGTACTTTGGTACCGGGCATCTGTAAAATCCCGTCCATCGTATCTGCATTATAAGTCGCCGGTATGACATGCAGCGGCTCTGCCATCTCCACAAGTCCCATATTCAGCCTTGCAGCTACTGCACAAAAAGAAGTGATACCGCTGACGATTTCCACATCATATCCCCGTTCCAGAATCCGTTTATGTACATACAGATAGGTGGAATAAACGGTCGGATCTCCCAATGTGAGAAATGCCACCTGTTTTCCTTCTTTCAGACAGGCCTCCACGTCATCGGCTGCTTTTTTATGATTGGCTTCCAGAACCGCCGGATCCTTTGTCATAGGCATGGAAATGGGAATCAACTGCTTCTCATCCAGTTTTTCATAGACCCCTTTTACAATTTTATAAGCTACGCTTTCCTTCACTTCATTGCCTGGAACAGCGATCACATCACTTTCCTGAATCAGGCGAAGGGCTTTCAATGTGAGCAGTTCCGGATCTCCCGGTCCCACACCCAGTCCGAACAATTTACCTTTCATGAATGTCTCTCCTTTGTCATTTCCTGTTCTTCGATATATTTGATCAATGTGTCTGCTTCTTCTGTTTTTCCAAGATACCCGTATTCATTCGAGAAAATCACAGCCCCGGTAAGAATGCGTCCATAAGAACGGTGTTTCAGACTGGCCGAGATCCGGTCTGTAATCTCCTGGATGGTGCCTTCCAGACAGCCGGCTTCTTTTAAAATCGCAAGGGCTTCATCTGTAGTGACGGTCTTCAGAATCCTGCAGGCCGTTTCTGCGGAAGCACCTGCCCGCAAAGCGTTTGCAGCCATAAGCTCTGCCCGTGCATCTGCACACCGGGAATGGGTATTCATGATTCCTCCGGCTACCTTGACAAACTTTCCGATATGCGCTACAAACAAAATGCCCTCTACGCCCATATCCACGGCCATATCCACGGTTTCTCCCACATAATTGCTGCACTTTACGGATGTTTCAAAAGGCAGATCCATATGCTCTTTCAGATAGGCAGCGCCATAATTGCCCGGTGTCACCAGCAGATATCTGCTGCCATTCTCAAACTGCTGCTTCATCTCCACCTGGATACTGCAAATCAGCGCACGTTCACTCATTGGCTCCACGATCCCGGACGTACCAAGAATGGAAATTCCTCCCAAAATTCCAAGTTTTGGATTAAACGTTTTCTCTGCTACTACTTCTCCCCCCGGAACAGAAATCAATACAGAAAATCCGCCTTCATATCCATACTGGTTACTGAGCGCTTCCAGTTCTTTCTGTATCATACTTCTCGGGACTTTGTTGATTGCTGCACTTCCAACGGGCTGCTCCAGTCCCTTTCTGGTAATCCTTCCTACTCCCGGACCTCCGTCTATGACAATCCCCTTCTCTGCCCTTTTTGTGACCTGTGCAAAGATTTCAAGACCACTTGTCATATCCGGATCGTCTCCACCGTCTTTTTTTACAGCACAAGAAACCTGGCCTTCTTCCATGTGAACATGAAGGATCTCCAGGTTCAGTCTGATTCCTTTTGGCGTAAGAAGTGCAATCTCTTTTGCTTCCTTCCCGGACAGCAGCATAAAAGCCGCTGCTTTTGCCGCTCCTGCTGCACAGGATCCGGTGGTATACCCAAAACGCATTTTTTGATTGTTTTTTATAATAAAATACTCTTCAAGACCTGTTTTATGTGCCATCGCTGTCCTTCTCATTTCGTAAAAAATACCGTTGCCAGCAAGCGGACAACGGTATGGTTCTCTTCGGAATCCTCTCAGAAACCGTCCGGTTGCCGCAGACGCTCTTCCTCTCATCGAAAATGCACGTATCTGGCTTTACAGTAACGGACTTGCACAGGATTTTCACCTGTTTCCGTAACATTTCCGCTTTCATTATTATATAGTTTTCCCATAAAAAAGTCAATGGATTCAGATAATGATACACACCAGTCCGCCTTTGCTGTCATTGACGATTTTCTGCATGGTATCCTGAAGTTTCACCTGACTTTCTTCACTGATCTGTACCAGTTTTGCCTGAATTCCGTCTTCTACCAGCTGACCGATGGACTTCCCGAAAATATTGGTCTGCCAGATGCTCTCCTCTTCCGAGCTTCCGTGTTTGATATACGTGATCAGATCCTTTGCCTGCTCTTCGCTTCCCACAATCGGTGCGATTTCCGTCTCGATGTTGGCACGGATCATATGGATCGAAGGACTTACGGATTTTATTTTTACCCCATATTTATTTCCCTGCCGGATCACAACCGGTTCTTCCAGTTTAATTTCCTTTTTATCCGGTGTCACCACACCATATCCTTTTCCACGCACCGCTAAAATGGCCTCCCGCACCTTCACGTATTCCTCTTTCATAGCTGCCAGATCCTGCATGGTATGAATCAGTTCATACTCGTCGGAAATATCCACACCGGTCATCTCACTGAGAATCGCATAATACCAGGTATCATCCATATCTACGCGAACCCGGATCTTCCCGGTGGACAGATCCGGACTTTCCGGAAACAGCCCCTTTACATATTGAGAGGAAATCTTCATCGATTCCTTTCCCACATCTTTCATGTATTTGATTTTTCCCATCAGTTCCCGGATTCCCAGAAGCAGTTCCTCTTTCAGATAATGGTCTGCCGGAAGGATCTCTACCCATTTGGGAATATAAAACTCCATCTGCACCACCGGAAATTCATAAAGAATCTTTTCCAGGATTCTTGTTACATCCTCTTTGCGCAGCTGTTCACAATTCACGCTGATAACCCCTGTATGATATTTTTTTCTCAGCTCCTCTGCCAGTTCCAGGGTTTCTTCTTTATAGGGTTTCTGTGAATTGAGCAGAATCAGAAACGGCTTTCCCGCACGCTTCAGTTCCGCCACCGTTTTTTCTTCGCTTTCTATGTAATTTCTTCTGGGAATCTCCCCAAAAGAGCCGTCACAGGTAATGACAAGTCCAATATGTGAATGTTCTTCTATGACTTTTTTCGTACCGGTTTCTGCTGCCTGATGAAATGGAATTTCTTTCGAAAACCAGGGAGTTTTCACCATCCGTTCCTTCCCGTCCTCCATATTTCCGGCTGCGTCCGGAACCATATACCCGACACAGTCAATCAGACGGATTTTTGCACTCAGACCTTCCCCGATTTGAATCTTTGCCGCCTCTTTCGGAATAAATTTCGGTTCCACGGTCGTAATGAGTTTTCCGGAACCGCTGAGCGGAAGCTGATCCCGGATCTCTTTTTGCAGATTTTCTTCCATGTTGGGCAAAGCCGCAAGTTCCATAAAACGACGAACAAACGTTGATTTTCCTGTCCGGACAGGTCCTACTACTCCAATATAGATTTCTCCCCCGGTACGGGCTTGTATATCCTTGTAAATATTATATGTATCCATGCAGACGCCCCCTTGTCATACTTCGGACCAACTCCATTTTATGCCAGGTTCCGGCCCGGATACCACATTATATGCAGGACAAAAAAAAATATGACGGAATTTCTTCTCTGAAGAAACTCCGCCATATCGGATTTTTTATGCAAATTTACGTTTTGCAGCTTCTACCACATGTCCAACAAGAACCGATGTTGTAACACTTCCAACACCGCCCGGAACAGGAGTGATTGCTTCTACGATCGGTTCTGCTTTTTCGAAGTCAACGTCTCCGCAGAGTTTTCCTTCTGCATTTACGTTGATACCTACATCGATAACGATCTGGCCTTCTCTTAAGTATGTATCATCCACAACACCTGCACGGCCAGCTGCTACGATCACAATATCTGCTTCTCTTACAACAGACGGCATATCTACTGTTCTTGTATGACAAATCGTTACCGTTGCGTTCTTTTTCACCAGCATCATGGCTGCCGGTTTTCCTACTACAAGGCTTCTTCCTACTACAACTGCTTTTTTACCTGTACAGTCGATTCCGTAATGATCCAGAATTTCCATACAAGCCTGTGGTGTACATGGAGGGAATCCTACGTTTTTCCCTGTGAATACACCGGACATGGAGCCATCGGTCATACAGTCTACGTCTTTTGCAGGATCCAGCGCATTTTCGATTACAGACTGATTCAGATGTTTCGGAAGCGGACGGAATAACAGAACTCCGTGAATATTGTCGTCTTTGTTTACTTTATCGATGGTTGCAAGCAGTTCTTCCTGACTTACATCTTCCGGAAGAAGAATTTTTTCACATGCTACCCCTAAAGTTTCACAACGTTTTGTAGCACCTCTTTCATAAGAGATATCACTTTCATTTTCACCGACACGGATGATACCCAGTGTTGGTTTTACTCCTTTTGCTTCCAGAGCAGCTACATCTGCTTTAATTCTTTCATTTAATGCTGCTGTTACTTCTTTACCAAGTAATCTCTTTGCCATTTGTAATTAACCTCCGCATGTTTGGATTTATTTTAATCTTGAAAGGACACTGTCAAAAGTCTCATCTGCAATCTTTGTATATTTTTCAAGCATTGCATCTGCTTTTTGGTTCAGTTCTTCCGCATACGCTCTGTCTTTCATGGATTTTGTATTAATATATACATTCAGGCTGGCACCTTTCAGAGCTGCCTTGCAGAATGCTGCGCCTACACCGGCATCACTGATGGCCAGAGCAGAACCTTTTGCCGCAAATGCAACGATTACTTCGATCGCTTCGCAGCATTTTTCCATGATTTCCATTGGTACAGAGCAGGCATCTTTCAATACGATTTCCATAACTCTTGCTTTTTCCGCTTTTTCTTCCTCTGTTTCTCTTGGCATACCATATGCTTTGGAAAGTGGTTCAAATACCTCTGCATCTCTTTCGATCAGACGGAGGAAATCTTTCTGAAGATCATCACATTTTTTCTTCAGCTCCCACATTTCCTCTTCTACTTCTGCATACTTTTTCTTGCCTACAGTAAGACTTCCTACCATATTTCCAAGTGCTGTACCAACTGCACCTACCAGTGCAGATGCACCGCCGCCTCCAGGAACAGGCGCTTTGGAAGCTAATACCTCCACAAATTCATTACATGGTACTGTTGAAAATCCCATTGCTCGCATCCCTCTCTTTCTTATTACTTGCCCGAAGGCATTTATACAATATTTCCGTAAAGGAAATTATTTTCCGTATTGATTACAGATTTCTGTTCACCCTTTTTTCTTTTTCAGAAGGCCCCTCTTTTTGAAAGCAGTGGTCAACATTTAAGCCAGCTTCTTTTCTAATGCCTTCATCATATTCATACTGATATCTCCCGCCACTGCAAGATCCTCCGCTGCAAAAGTAACGGCAAAGTTATCAGAAAACAAAATCTGGGAAGAAGGAGGAAATTCATCATCGCCTTCCCACAAAATAAAACGGATTCGCAGATCATCCATAAATTCCAGTTCAAAAGAACAATCCCCCATTTCGCAGGGTTTTGCACCCAGATGGGTCATCACTTTTTTGAACGCTTCCAGTTTGTTGCCATAGCCAAATGCCAGACGCATCAGACACCGGCCCTGAAACTGTCTGAAATATACCTCTCCCCAGGGAACCTCACGATAAGTCAGGAATTTCCCGGTAGCAGGTGCCTTACTTCTTTCAGCCATGTAGCGGATAATAAAAATTTTTGCATTCATGGCCTCTTCCAGAGGGTAAACACCAATTCCGTCCTCTACATGATGAATTTCGTAATCAGGGAAAGAAACCAAGTATGTACTTCCCATAAATTTCACGGTAAACATCTGGTTCTCTCTGTCGTAAGGAAAGCCTGTCCTTTCACTGATCTCTTCCGGGTCCAGTTCCTTGTAAGCATTTAAATAGTGTTCATAAGGACGCTGCTCCTTGCTGTCCTTTGCATAATCAAAATTCATCTTTTCACCTCAGTCCAGTTATTCTGTTACAGACGGAAACAGAGAAGTATCCGTATGCGGAATAAAACAACATGCCACAAATTCATCCATATAACTCGGAACCGTCGAAAGTTCCAGATACGTCATATTCGATGCCAGTTCATAGCATTTTCTTTCTGCTTCTTTGGAAAGCAGCATCGTATACGCACCGGAAAGAGAAGAATTTCCAATATAATGGAATTTATCCAGGGGGATATCCGGGAACATACCAATGCGCACCGCATTCTGCATATTGATACCGCTTCCGATACCTCCGGCTACATATACATCATCAATCATGGAAATATCAAAGTCAAGAGATGACAGCATGGTACGAATTGCAGAGAAGATCGCACCCTTTGCACGGATAAAGTTATCAATATCCACCTCATTGATTTCCACATCTTTTACAGATCCGGCTTCTTCTTCAAAAGCCAGTACATAACTGCCCATCCCATATGCATCATGGCGGACACGTTTTCCTTCCCGGATAAATTTACCCTTCGGGTTGATAATTCCGGTACGGAACAATTCACTGATAACATCAATAATACCGGAACCGCACAGACCGATTGGCTTTTCGCCTTCTTTTCCGATCACACTGTAAGACGGCTCCATAGTCTCTTTATCAATGGTACATGCTTCAATGGCACCATCTGTCGCACGCATACCACAGCTGATATCGCCGCCTTCAAAAGCAGGACCTGCCGAGCAGGCACAACTCATCATAAAATCAGAATTGCCAAATACCAGTTCTCCATTTGTACCAAGGTCGATAAAGAGTGAAAATTCCGGACGATTCCACAGCATACTTACCAAAGTACCTGCTGTAATATCTCCACCTACATAGCTTCCGATATTGGGAGCCATGATAATATGTGCATCCGGATTTACGGAAATGCCAATATCATTGGCAAACAAAGCATTTGTTTTATAGAAAGTAGGAATATACGGCTCCATACGAATGGGATCCCCGTTCATTCCTGTCAGCAGATGATTCATCGTCGTATTCGATGCAATACTCATGCGATAGATGTGCATAGGATCGAATCCACAGGAACGGCACATCTGCTCAATCATTGGATTAATGGTTTCTTTTACAACCGCTTTCTGAAGTTTCTCACTTCCACCCGGTTTCATAGATTCAATGATACGGTTAATTACATCTGCACCATAACGAATCTGTCCATTTCCGGAAGACGCTTTTCCAAGAATCTCCCCGGTCTGCATATTGATCAGCAATGCAGATACGGTCGTGGTTCCAATATCAATTGCGAGACCGCCGATCACCACTGGTTCCTCTTTTTTGTATACGTCATATACAAAAATATCCTGTTCGGTTCTTCGAATCACGCATTGTACATCAAAATCACTTTCCCGAAATACCACTGAAATCTTCCGCAGAACAGAGTAAGGAATCCGAACCATCGGTATACCTGTCTGTTTTTTGATTGCTCTTCTGAAGCGTTCATTGTCCGGCATGGTATCATCCAGTGTGGGAACATTCATCTTCACAGAAATCACTTCCAGACTGTTCTTCAAAGTAATTCCTGATGATTCAATATCCGATTTGGCTTTTTCAAAAATAGCCACTTCTTCCTTTGAGCTTAAATCTGCAACTTTCATCCGGCTTCTGTAAGCGGAAGCAATATCGGGAACCTGAACTTCCACATCGCCCGTTACTTTGCTGACACAGGCAAGTCTCCATCCTTCTCCATATTCTTCATCGGAAATATGGCGGGTTTTCGGAGAATCGATCTCGCCGGACACCAGTTTTACCTTGCATTTTCCACAGGATGCATTACCGGAACATGGAGCATCAATCGCAACATTTGTCTTTCTTGCTACTTCTAAAAGAATTTCGCCTTCATGGGCATAAGTCACAACGTCTTGCGCCCCATCAAATTTAAAAGTTACTTTAAACATAGGAATTCGCCTTTCTGCTTATCTTAATCGGAGAGAAGCAGATAAAAATCTGCTTCTCTATTGGTAATTCTCTTATTAGATTTCCAGGTAAGAATCTGCGTATAATGTGTTATTTTTGAAAATATCACAGGATTTGATTGTTTCCATCAATCTTACATCACATGGATTTACGATAGCGGAAGTTAATCCCTGCATCATACACATAGCTACTAAAGCAGAGTCCATAATCGGACGGATGTGTTTTGGCATACCGTTTGAGTTATTGGACAGACCGCCTGTAGAATTCAGTCCCATATCGCTGAACATTTTGATTGCTTCCAGAACTTCCATCTGTTTGTCCTGCATTCCTTTTACAACCAGGAACAGAGGGTCAAACCACAGATCGGTTGGTTCCATACCCAGCATCATACCTCTTTCCAGCATGTTCTGGCAGTGCATCATACGTTCATCGTTGTCTGCTGCAATACCTTCAGCAGAGCAAAGAGCGATTACAATTGCATCGTTTGCAGCAGCAAGGTCGATGTTTTCGATTCTTCCGCCTGCATCAGCAGAGTTAACGATTGGTTTTCCTTTGCTTCTGTTGTATACGGAGATACCAGCTTCGATTGCTTTTTTGTTTGCTGTATCCAGAGCCAGAGGAACGTTGTCACATTCAGACTGGATTAACTGAACAGCCCATTTCATTAATTCTTCGCCATCGTTTTCAGCAGGTCCGATATTAACATCCAGATAAGTAGCACCGGCAGCTAACTGCTCTTTTGCTCTTTTTAAGATCGGTTCCGGATCGCGTTCTTCCATTGCTCTGCGGATAGCTGGGGAAATACAGTGAATTCTCTCACCAATTGTAACAAACTTTGCCATAATTGTTCTCCTTTATTTTAAGTTATTTTATTTCTTATGCAGTCATGTCTTTCAGGAATTTAACTAACTGTACAGCCTCAAGAGGTGCAACAATTACTTCCCATCCAGGTAATTTTGCTTCGATGTCACCTTTCAGGACAGCTACTTTACCAGGAATAATCAGTTTTCTGCATTTTACTTTATCTTCTACATTTTCCTGAATGTATTTTGCTACGGAAGAAGAAGATAATTTACCTGCAGCCCATGCTGTCAGTACGGAAAGTCCGCCTGCATCGCTGATGATCAGGTTGCAAGGTACACCAGAACGTTCCAGTTCACCGGAAACTACGAAGTATGTAAGAGCAAAGTCTACAGTTGTCAGACACAGAGAGTTTTCATCTGCACCGTTCAGTGGGTAGATGCCCGGTTCTACTTTCATTGGTTTCTGTGGGTCTGTGAATACGTTCTGTCTTAATCCGAATAACGGAAGTGCTTCTGCATAGTCCAGATTTTCTGTAACTACGATAGAACCATATTTCATGGTGAACATAGATAACAGAGCCTGCTGAAGAGTTCTGTCTCCATGAGCCAGAACAGCAACGTTAACCAGAGTCGGATAACCAAATGTTCTGTCCTGATCTTTCAGAGCTGCACGACGAATCTGTACTGCATTTGCATAAGCTTCTTTTACGGAATTTGTTCCAACATCCAGAATCAGGTTCTTGTTACCTGCTTTTTCCAGAGCTGCAACTGTGTCATATAATTCATTTAAATCTGCTCCTGTTACACCAAGAACAACACCTGCTTCTGTAGCTACTGCGCTCATCTCAGCATAGTTGGAAGCATCTGCACCGTTTAATACCGGTTTCGCATCTTTGCAAACTTCAAGAGCTGCTTTTGCAACTTCAACATCTTTACATCCAAGAATCAGAGTTCTGTTCAGAGCTGCTGCTTTCTTAACGATTTCTACATATCTGTCTTTGTCAGATCCTGCTTCGTAGTTCACATAGATCAGTTCTACGAACATTCTCTCACCGATACGTTCATAATCTACTTTCGGAATGTCTGCAAGTTTTGCATCGATTGCAGCGTCATCCATGCATGTGCACAGAGATACCGCATATCTTGTTTTGCTCACATATGTTTTTTCATGCCGGAACAGAACCGTTTCTCCACCCAGTGTGAATTCATTTTCCCCTGCACCGATTTTGATTGTTTTCATTGGCGGAGCAGTTGCTTCTGATAACTGAGCCAGTGCTTCTTCAGACATATGCGGGCAAGCGGAAATATCCATAGCGCCCTGAGCTACTTTCATGGAGAAAGCCATACATGTCGGGCATCCGCACTCCTTACAGTTCTTTTTTGGTGTCATTTTAAAGATTTGAATACCTGATAATCCCATTTGTTTTTATCCTCCTGTTTCTACGATTACATTAATTCTTTAATCATTTTTGAGATAGTTGCAACAGACTTGGGATGTTTCAGTACGACAGCATCTGAACCGGAAGCCAATACTGCTGCTGCTGTCTGAACTTCCATACTGATTCCTCTGTCTTCCATTGGTCCCCATTCCGGCATATCTGCTTCTGAAGCCATAGACTCTTTTACATTCCAGGATTCATCTGCTACAGGAGTGATGATTGGCATCTGCAGCATGTTATCGTTCTGAGAAAGAGCTGCACCTTTGATACGGTCCATAGTAGATACTACGTATTCAAAACCATATCCAACTGCTGCTGAACCTACGTTCATAACTACGTTCTGTCCCTGCACACCCAGCTGTGTAAGAACTACGTTCAGCTGTTTTGCCAGGTTGATATCTACAGCAGATTCTGCGCCTACTTTCTGATTGTAAGCAAGACCTGCAGCTGCACCTACCGCTTTGTAGTTTTCTTCTCTTGCAGAAAGGATCAAAACATTTTTGCCCTGAAGTGCTTCTGCTACTTTCGGCAGTAATTCCGCATCTTTTTCCACATTTTTGCATCCTTCAACTACTAAAGGACAAGTAACTGCTTCGCCAACTTCTTTTACAACAGCGATCAGATCTTCGATCGGTTTGTCTTCGCCATTCGGATCTCCGCCTTCCAGACGTAAGCAAACGAAGTCCGCACCTTCCATTGCTTCTGCTTTCTTAGCGATTTCTCCCATAGTTGTTGCGCCTGCATAATATTCCTGGATTCCAGGAACATTTGCGATACCTGTATCGGAAATTTCAACACCTACTTTTGGTGCGTTTTCAACAGGAGCGTCGAAGCTGTAGAAAGGAAATGTGCTTTCTCCTCCTAACTTGATTGCTTTGTCCCCGCAGCCGATTTCAACTGTGTTAATATTTGCATTGAATTTCTGTGGTTTTTGATTAAACGGCATTTCTTGTTAGCCTCCTTGTATATTTTTTATAAGGGGCAGGCACGGCTAAACCCAGTCCTGCCCCCTACCTAGCTAAATCAATTTGTGTGATTTCCAATTACATCATCGGATCCATGCTCAGAGCCGGATGTCCTTTTTCTGTCAGGTATGCAACCAGTTCTTCCGGATCTGTTGCAATTGTTTCATCACCGATCATATCTGTAAAGTTTTCGATTCCGTATAATTCTTTTGCAGTTTCATTTAATCTGTCTGCAACGAATTCTTTCAGCTCTTTCGGCATCCATACGATACGTTCTACACCGCCTTCTGCCTTCATGAATTTCTTGGAACCGATGAAGTGTTTACCATGTCCCATGAAACCTGGTGTCTGAACACCACCGCCTGTCATAGAAGCCATTTCCGGGAATGTCATTCCAAGAGGAGTCATGCCTGCGTATTCACGGTTTGCAATAACAACACCATTGGAGAATGGTTCGATACCGCAGATACATTCGAAGCATCCACAGGATGTCATTGGTTTGTCCATGATGGAGTACAGAGATACATCTTCCAGAGCACCCTGTGAGAATTTACGAACTGCTTCGTTAACATCTTCGTACTCACCGATTCTCTCATCGATTACTCTTTCTTTTGTGATTACCTGGCAAGGTCCGTTCGGATCCAGTTCGTTTGTAGCTTTTGCATCCAGCCATGAAACGGCACCGCAAAGACCAAGACGTTCCGGAGTTACCACACATACGTGAGATGGGGAGAATGCCTGGCACAGAATACAGCTGTAGTAAACGTCTACAGATTCATCTGTCAGAGTTCTCAGACGGTCATCACGTTTGTTGAATGTAGGAATTGCTACTTCATGACGGATTCTTGAGCATTCTGCCGGATCTGTGTAGATCACAACTTCACATTTGTCAACAACTGCGTCAAATTCATTCTTAACAGATGCGTAAAGAACTTCACCAATGTGTTTGATACGGAAACCTGCTGCGAAAGCGTCTTTGCTGATACGGATACGCTGCATATCACGCTGTCCTGTATGGTATACACCTTCGATGCAGTTGATGTAGTTATGGAATTTACGTTCGATAACCGGTTCAAAATCAGGCTGCATGTTCTTTCCTGCAACTTTTACAACGTAAGCGATGCAGTTCTTGCTGCCCACTTCCATTTCGTCTGCTTCCGGACCAACCACTGTGATCTTATGATCTTCGATTTCAGAAGCTTCTACTGTATGTACAAGTTCTGCACAGTCTACACGGGAACCGTCGAATTCTACCTGCATATCACCACGACGGATGATTTCACCTTCGAATGCAGATGCGAAAGCAACCGGAATATCAATGTTTGTGATTTTGATCTTAATATCACGAGCTTCCAGGGATGTTGCATTGAATTTATCAACAACCGGCTGGCAGATTAAGCTCTTCGGTACTTCAGATACACCTTCCTGGTTTGTGATAACCGGGAAGCCAAGTGCGATTGCGCCTGCACCACAAGCAACGATTACATCGTTCAGAGGAGCGAATGCGTTAACAAATGCAGGTACACGGTCTTTTGTATAGGTCATAAGAGCTGCTGCATCGCCCGGTTTTACGTTACCGAAAATCAGAGCTGCTCTTAAAGCAACGGATACAACATGGATAACAGATGTTACGTCTTTTCCTAACGGAATAACACGTACATTTGCGCCTGTCTTCATACCGGCTTCTGTAATCTGATCGATTACGCCGCCAACCAGTGTAACCAAGATACCCTGTG
>JALFGN010000098.1 GCA_022777285.1 Blautia sp. | reverse complement strand
CAGCTGATGCCGTGGAGTGAATTCATAAAGGAAAACTGTTCAGGAATAACAGATACAGAAAAAATACTACCGGAAAAACGAGGGGACCTGCCTATGTAAGGTCTCCTGAAAGTCGTACCCGGGTGGTTATTCATCGCTTACGAATAAGAATGAAAAACAAAATTTTATGTTTATTTATGGCATCCATGATGCTTGTATATTCCGAAGCCTCAGAGCGCACTGCACGGTTGCTCACAATTGCCGTGCAGCATGCACTAAGTCGTCGGAATATACAGCTTTTGCGGTTTTGCTGGTGGCAGTGGCCGGAAAGAAAGGATTTCTTGCCATTTTTTCTTTTCTTATTACAATACTTACCATTTGGAAAATCCTGGTTCCTGCATACTTAAAAGGATATTCTCCAGTGTGGACAGGAATAGCAATTACTGTATTTCTCACATTTATTATTATCTTTTTTGTTTACGGATTTATTTCGGATCAACGGTGCGGTAATGCCGGATTCGGAATCTCTTTTGTACAGTGGATTTCAGCATCTTAATCTGACTGCAATTTTTACGAGCAGTATTTTTATAGGAGCTTCCGGGGCCATGATGGATTTATCAGTTGACATAACATCGGCCATTCAGGAAGTGGTTGAAAAAAAACCGGATATTTCATGGAAAGAAGCAGCAAAATCAGGAATGAATGTAGGCCGTGCAGCCATGGGCACTATGACTACCACATTACTGTTGGCCTATTCCGGAGAATATATTACCTTGATGATGGTATTTATGGCGCAGGGGACTCCTGTAGATCATATTCTGAACTATAAATATGTGGCTGCAGAAGTGTTGGATACGATTGCGGGAAGCTTTGGTCTGGTGACAGTTGCACCTTTTACGGCACTTGTAGGGGGACTTTTTCTCACTGTAAGAAAAGAGAAAAAACTTGACAGAAATTTCAGACAATGATATGATTGAAATGATTTTGAAAAGATGCGGTAAATCAGAGTCTTTTCAGAGCAATTGGGACCACTTCGTGAGAAGTTAAGGCCATACGGACAGCCGGGTCCACTGCCGAGAGGTAACTTTCGTTGCCTTATTGATTGCGGAACTTACAAAGTTCCGGGAGTTAAGAGCTCAAATTTTATAAGTTGTTTTTTATGAAACAAATAAGTGCGAAATGCGCTGGCTTGTGAAATGGTCAATAAGAGTAGTAAAAGTGTGATTGCTATATAGACTCTGACAAATCAAAGAATTATGATATATGAAGCAGAATAAATAGATTTCAGGAAAATAGAGGCCGTTTCCTGAAGGAATTCTGTAAATTTTGAAAATTTGATGATTCATTGACAGAAAACAAGTAAAGCAAGGTGCGTTCGTGCACCTTGCTTTTTTTGTCTTACAGGAGAGTCCTCCGACTTTCCTGTAAGACAAAAACCCTTCGGGGGGATGCACACTTTGTTCCATTTGTGCCATAAGAAAGAAAAGAATCGAGAGGGATAGGGATTAAGAAATGCAGAAATTTAAACTGGATCAGACCAGAGCTCCTATTTATGAAGCCCTGGAACGTTTTCGTAAAATGCGGGTAGTGCCTTTTGATGTGCCGGGACATAAAAGAGGGAGAGGAAATCCGGAACTGACAAAATTTCTGGGAGAGCAATGTGTGGGCATTGATGTGAACAGTATGAAACCGCTGGATAATCTGTGTCATCCCGTTTCAGTAATCAGGGAAGCGGAGGAACTGGCGGCAGAGGCTTTTGGAGCAGCCCATGCTTTTCTGATGGTGGGCGGAACCACCAGTTCTGTGCAAAGTATGGTATTGACTGCCTGCAAGCGGGGAGATGAAATCATTCTTCCCAGAAATGTCCACAGGAGCGTAATCAATGCACTGGTATTGTGTGGCGCGATTCCTGTTTATGTGAATCCGGAGGTGGATCACAGACTGGGCATTTCTCTGGGAATGAAACGGGAGCAGGTGGCAAAGGCTATTGAGGAGCATCCCAATGCAGTAGCCATTCTGGTGAACAACCCCACCTATTATGGAATCTGCTCGGACCTCCGGGCAATTGTGGATATGGCTCACCGGGCAGGAATGCTTTGTCTGGCAGATGAAGCCCACGGAACGCATTTTTATTTCGGCGAAAATATGCCGGTATCGGCCATGGAAGCCGGCGCTGATATGGCGGCTGTATCCATGCACAAAAGCGGTGGAAGTCTAACGCAGTCCAGTTTCCTTCTGGCCGGCCCCAACATGCAGGAAGGGTATATCCGGCAGATCATCAACCTGACCCAGACCACTTCCGGAAGTTATCTGCTTATGTCAAGTCTTGATATTTCCAGAAGAAATCTGGCACTTCGGGGAAAAGAAGTATTCCGGCAGGTCTATAATATTGCGGAATATGCAAGGGAGGAAATCAATCAGATCGGAGGCTATTATGCTTTCGGAAGAGAAATCGTAAACGGAGATTCCGTATATGACTTTGATCCTGTAAAACTTTGTATTCATACACTGGATATTGGTATGGCAGGAATTGAGGTATATGATACGTTAAGAGATGACTATGACATCCAGATCGAGTTTGGTGATCTGGGAAATATTCTGGCATATCTGTCTATCGGAGATCGTTGGCAGGAAGTGGAACGTCTGGTAAGTGCATTGGCTGAGATACGGCGCAGATATCAGAAGGATCCATCCGGAATGCTGACCCAGGAGTATATTGATCCGGTTGTGGCTGCAAGCCCTCAGGAGGCATTTTATGCAGAGAAAGAAAGCCTGCCTCTTATGGAAACAGAAGGAAGAATCTGCAGTGAATTTGTGATGTGTTATCCACCGGGCATTCCGATTCTGGCACCGGGAGAACGGATTACGGAAGAGATTCTCCAATATATTAATTACGCAAAGGAAAAGGGATGTAATATGACAGGACCTGCAGATCCGGATATTTTACATTTAAATGTGCTGAAATAGAACAGGTGAAAGGGGAAGAATATGGAATTATGGTTTAGTGAGAATCACACGCCGGATGTGCAGTTAAGTCTCAGAGTGGACAGACAGCTCTATTCCAGAAAAAGTGATTATCAGAAAATCGATGTTCTGGAAACTCCGGAATTTGGAAAGGTACTGGTTCTGGATGGAAATATTATGCTTACAGAACGGGATGAATTTATTTATGATGAAATGATCACGCATGTGCCCATGGCAGTGCATCCCTGTATAACCAGGGTGCTGGTCATCGGTGTGGGTGATGGCGGCGTTGTCAGGGAACTGACCAGATATGATCAGATTGAGCGGATTGATCTGGTGGAGATGGATGAGATGGTTGCAGAGGCATGTCGCCAGTATTTGCCGGAAAACGCCTGCCGTCTGGATGATGACCGGGTACATATTTATTATGAAAATGCATTGAAATTTATTCGTCGGTGCGAAAACAAATATGATCTGATTATTGTAGATTCCAATGATCCATTCGGCCCTTCGGAAGGACTGTTTACCAGAGAATTTTACGGGAACTGCTACAAGGCATTAAAGGCAGACGGGATTATGGTGAATCAGCAGGGAAGTCCTTTTTATGCAGAGGACGCCATGGCTATGCAGCGCAGCCATAAGCGGATCGTGAATACATTTCCGATCAGCAGAGTCTATCAGGCCCATATTCCTACCTATGCGGCTGGATACTGGCTGTTCGGATTTGCAAGTAAAAAATATCATCCCATTGAAGATCTGAATCCGGAGCGCTGGAACAGTCAGCATCTGCGGACTCGGTATTATACCACCAGACTGCATGTAGGTGCTTTTTACCTGCCGGCTTTTCTGGAAGAAATGCTGGAAGAAGTGGAGGACAAATAAGTGAGACCAAATATAGAATGTTTTATTGGATGTGAAGCGTCCTATGAAGAGGCAGATCTGATTCTGTTCGGTGCCCCCTTTGATTCGACTACCAGTTACCGTCCTGGTGCACGGTTTGGCTCTTCTGCCATCCGGCATGAAAGTTTTGGCTTGGAGACTTACAGTCCTTATCAGGAGGAGGATCTGACAGACTATAGTGTATTTGACAGTGGGGATCTGGAACTGTGTTTTGGGAGTGCAGAGGCTGCATTACAGGATATACAGGAAAGAACGGAAGAAATTCTGAAGGATGATAAGCTCCCCCTGATGCTTGGCGGAGAGCATCTGGTGACTTTCGGGGCAGTACAGGCAGTATTAAAGGAATGGCCGGATTTACATATGATTCACTTTGATGCACATGCAGATCTGCGGGATGATTATCTGGGAGCAAAACTCAGCCATGCCTGTGTACTCAGACGCTGTTATGACCGGATCGGAGACGGCAGGATTCATCAGTTTTGCATTCGCAGCGGAGAACGGGAAGAATTTGCTTTTGCGTCACAGCATACGGATATGCATAAATTTGATTTTGAAGGGCTGGAGGTTTTGACAGAACAGTTAAAAGAAAAAAATATTCCTGTGTATTTCACAATCGATCTGGATTGTCTGGATCCATCGATTTTTCCGGGAACCGGAACACCGGAAGCAGGGGGAGTCACGTTTATGGAACTTCTCCATGCCATAGAGAAAGTGGCACAGACCAGAATCGTAGGAGCAGATGTGAATGAACTGGCTCCTATGCTGGATACTTCCGGAGCGTCTACCGCAGTGGCCTGTAAAGTGGTGCGGGAACTGCTGTTGGCTCTCTTAAAAAACAGAAAACAAAAATAAAAACCAGAAAAGAGAAAATGAGGAGGAGAAAAAATGAGTCGAGTACTTATTATCGGATGTGGAGGCGTGGCTTCCGTTGCGATTCAGAAATGTTGTCAGGTCAGTGAGGTGTTTACAGAGATCTGCATAGCCAGCCGTACAAAATCAAAATGTGATGAACTGGCGGCAAAGCTGGCTTCAAAAACTGCTACAGTCATTACCACTGCACAGGTAGATGCAGATCATGTGGAAGAGGTGGTTGCTCTGATTCAGTCTTACAAACCGGAACTGGTTATGAATATTGCCCTTCCTTACCAGGATCTGACCATTATGGATGCATGTCTGGAATGCGGCGTCAATTATATGGATACGGCCAATTATGAGCCGGAAGATACAGAGGATCCACAATGGCGTGAAATCTATGAAAAACGCTGTAAAGAAGCAGGATTTTCCGCTTATTTCGATTATTCCTGGCAGTGGGCTTATCAGGAAAAATTCAAAGCGGCAGGCCTGACTGCGCTGCTTGGTTCCGGCTTTGACCCGGGTGTGACTCAGGCATATTGTGCTTATGCGAAAAAGCATGAATTTGATGAGATTGACACCATTGATATTCTGGACTGCAACGGAGGAGACCATGGGTATGCCTTTGCTACGAACTTTAATCCGGAAATCAACTTGAGAGAAGTATCAGCACCGGGAAGCTACTGGGAAGATGGGCACTGGGTGGAAATTCCGGCTATGAGCATCAAACGCCAGTATACCTTCGATCAGGTAGGACAGAAAGACATGTATCTTCTGCATCACGAAGAAATCGAGTCTTTGGCGAAAAATATTCCGGAGGTAAAGAGAATCCGTTTCTTTATGACTTTTGGACAGAGCTATCTGGATCATATGCGTTGTCTGGAAGATGTAGGAATGCTTTCCACTACACCGATTCTGTACGAAGGAAAAGAAATTGTGCCGATTCAGTTCCTGAAGGCACTTTTGCCGGATCCTGCAAGCCTTGGTCCACGTACAAAAGGAAAAACCAATATCGGCTGTATTTTTACAGGAAAAAAAGACGGAAAAGAGAAGACCTGGTATATTTACAATGTGTGTGATCATGAAGAAAGTTATCGTGAAGTGGGATCTCAGGCAATCAGCTATACCACCGGTGTACCGGCTATGTGCGGAGCACTGATGTTGCTTACAGGAAAATGGAACAAACCAGGTGTATATACAGTAGAAGAATTTGATCCGGATCCATACATCGAAGCACTGGATCAATACGGGCTTCCACATCAGGTGAATGAAAATCCGGTACTGGTAGAGTAGGAGCTGCGCTATGGAAAGGAATGTTTCCCGGGCACTTTCCGAAGTGCCTACGCCTTGCTATGTGATCGATGAGAAACGGCTGAGAGAAAATGGAGAAATCTTAAAAGGCGTACAGGAGCGTACCGGCTGCAGGATTCTTCTGGCACAGAAAGCGTTTTCTAATTATGATCTGTATCCGCTGCTGTCCGGGTATCTGGCAGGTACAGAAGCAAGTGGTCTGTATGAAGCCAGACTGGGAAGGGAAGAGATGCCGGAAAAGGAATGTCATGTGTTCTGTGGTGCCTATCGGCAGGAGGAATTTCAGGAAATTCTGAAATATGCAGATCATATTGTATTTAATTCTCCATCGCAGCTGCAGCGCTATGGAAAGCTTGCAAAAGAGGCACGAAAAAGCATTGGTCTGCGCATCAATCCGGAGTGCTCCACTCAGGAGGGACATGCCATTTATGATCCCTGTGCGCCTGGAAGCAGATTGGGAACTACCAGAGCGCAGTGGGATGCACAGATGAAAGAAGGAGATATACAGCTTTTAGATGGCCTTCATTTTCACACTTTATGTGAACAGAATGCAGATGCACTTGCAGTCACGCTGAAAGCAGTAGAAGAAAGGTTTGGAGCCTTTTTGCCGCATATGAAATGGCTGAATATGGGAGGCGGTCATCACATTACCCGGCCCGATTATGATGTGAGTCTCCTGGAATCCTGCATTCGCTCGGTACAGGAGAAATACAAGGTTCAGGTTTATCTGGAACCGGGAGAAGCAGTGGCTCT
The DNA here is from genome assembly GCA_022777285.1 of Blautia sp. Lineage (GTDB taxonomy): Bacteria > Bacillota > Clostridia > Lachnospirales > Lachnospiraceae > Blautia. The sequence continues at coordinate 41,257 of JALFGN010000098.1, read as the reverse complement.
GCATGCGGGATATCTGGTTACGGAAGTACTGGATGTACTTGAGAATGGAGAGATTCGACCGGTGATTCTGGATATGTCTGCAGCCTGTCATACACCGGATGTGATCGAGATGCCGTATCGTCCGCCTCTGATGGGTGCCGGAGAGGCTGGAGAACATATTTATACCTATCGTCTGGGAGGCCCGACTTGCCTTGCAGGAGATGTCATCGGAGATTACAGTTTTTCGCAGGAACTGCATGTGGGAGACCGGCTGATTTTTGAGGATATGGCAATTTATACGACCTGCAAAAATAATACTTTTAACGGTATGCCGCTGCCGTCAATTTATCTCTGGAAAGAGGATGGCAGGATCGAAAATCTCGCACAGTTTGGTTATGAAGATTTTAAGTTTCGGCTGGGCAGGAAATAAAAAAATCGGAGAGAAGGTTTTTTGAAACCTTCCTCCGATTTTTTTGTTTCCTGTGTTTCCTTATGCTTCTTTGTCGTGAATTTCGCTGTGAAGCTGCTGCAGGGATTTAATTTCACTGGTTTTATGAGACTTCACATAACCGATTCCGCTTGCAGTTGCTCTGGCAGCAGCAATGGTAGTCATATAAGGAATCTTTGCCTTGATTGCTGCTTTACGAAGATAACTGTCATCATTTACGCTGTCTTTTCCGACTGGAGAGTTGACGATCAGATCAATCTTTCCGTTTGTGATCAGATCCAGAATATTTGGGCGACCTTCAGAAAGTTTGTTGACTTTTTCAGCAGGGATACCTGCAAAAGTAATCTGATCGTAGGTAGCGCCGGTTGCTACGATATGGAAGCCGTCTTCGTGGAATTTCTGAGCTACTTCGACAACTTCCGGTTTGTCTGCACGGTTTACAGAAATCAGAACGGTGCCTTCGGTAGGCAGTTTCATCTGGGTTGCTTCCTGGGCTTTGTAGAAGGCTTCTCCATAGGATGGGGAAAGCCCCAGAACTTCACCGGTAGAGCGCATTTCCGGTCCAAGGATCGGATCCACTTCCTGGAACATGTTGAATGGGAATACGGCTTCCTTCACACCATAGTATGGGATATCCTGTTCTTTCAGAGCAGGAACCGGTGAAGGACGTCCGGTCAGTTCGGAAGTGATAATATCTGTGGCAACAGGTACCATACGGATGTTGCAGACTTTGGAAACAAGAGGAACGGTACGGGACGCTCTCGGGTTGGCCTCCAGTACATAAACTTTTCCGTTTTCAATGGCGTACTGCATGTTCATAAGACCTTTTACATGCATTTCTTCTGCGATTTTCCGGGTGTATTCTTTGATCGTAGCCACATTTTCAGCAGAAATATGAACAGAAGGAATAATGCAGGCGGAGTCACCGGAATGGACACCGGCCAGCTCAATGTGTTCCATAACTGCGGGAACAAAGGCATTGGTGCCGTCACTGATGGCGTCTGCTTCACATTCCATTGCATGGTTCAGGAAACGGTCAATCAGAATCGGTCGGTCAGGTGTTACGCCTACTGCCGCTTTCATATAGCCGATCATACTTTCATCGTCATATACCACTTCCATGCCGCGGCCGCCCAATACGTAAGAAGGACGGACCATAACCGGATAACCGATGTTTTTGGCAATCTCCAATGCTTCTTCTACAGTAGTTGCCATTCCGGATTCCGGCATTGGAATTTCCAGTTTATCCATCATGGCACGGAACAGGTCGCGGTCTTCTGCCAGATCGATGACAGATGGAGAAGTACCGAGGATCTTGACGCCGTTCTTTTCCAGATCAGCAGCCAGATTCAGAGGTGTCTGTCCGCCGAACTGGGCAATGACACCAAGTGGTTTTTCTTTGTTATAAATACTCAGAACATCTTCCAGTGTCAGAGGTTCAAAGTACAGTTTATCGGAAGTATCGTAGTCTGTGGAAACAGTTTCCGGGTTACAGTTTACGATAATGGTCTCAAAACCGAGTTTTTTCAGAGCCAGAGAAGCATGTACACAGCAGTAGTCAAATTCGATACCCTGTCCGATACGGTTTGGGCCGCCGCCAAGAATCATAATCTTTGGTTTATCCTGAGAAACGGGATTTTTATCCGGTGCATTGTAGGTGGAGTAGTAATAAGCGCTGTCCTGTGTACCGCTTACGTGAACGCCTTCCCATGTTTCTTCCACGCCGAGTGCAATACGGCGATTGCGGACGTCTTCTTCCGGAATTTCCAGAATCTGGCTCATGTATTTATCGGAGAAACCGTCTTTTTTGGCCTGTGTAAGCAATTCATCAGAAGGCATAGATCCCTTGCTTAACAGAAGCGTTTCTTCTTCTTCTACCAGTTCTTTCATCTGTTCGATAAAGTAGGTTTTTACTTTTGTGATGTTATAAATTTCGTCTACGGAAGCTCCTTTACGGAGTGCTTCATACATAATGAAATGACGGTCACTGGAAGGAGTGATCAGCATATGGAGCAGTTCTTCTTTTGACAGTGTATCATAATTTTTGGCATGTCCAAGACCGTAGCGGCCTGTTTCCAGGCTTCGGATCGCTTTCTGGAACGCTTCCTTGTAGGTCTTTCCGATACTCATGACTTCACCAACTGCACGCATCTGGGTACCGAGTTTATCTTCTACGCCTTTGAATTTTTCAAAAGCCCAGCGGGCAAATTTGATTACTACATAGTCACCGTCCGGCACGTATTTATCCAATGTGCCATATTTTCCGCAAGGAATATCTTTTAAAGTAAGTCCTGTTGCAAGCATTGCGGATACAAGTGCGATCGGGAATCCGGTTGCTTTGGAAGCAAGTGCGGAAGAACGGGAGGTTCTCGGGTTGATTTCAATAACGATGATACGGTCAGACACCGGATCATGAGCAAACTGTACGTTGGTTCCGCCGATGACTTCTACCGATTCTACAATTTTATAAGCCTGTTCCTGGAGACGTTTCTGACATTCTTCGGAAATGGTCAGCATCGGTGCGGAACAGAAAGAATCTCCTGTGTGTACACCCAGTGGATCGATATTTTCAATGAAACATACAGTGATCATATTGTTGTCTTTGTCACGGACAACTTCCAGTTCCAGTTCTTCCCAGCCGAGAATGGATTCTTCTACCAGAACCTGTCCTACCAGGCTGGCCTGAAGACCTCTGGCACATACGGTTTTCAGTTCCTCTTTATTATAAACAAGACCGCCGCCGGCGCCGCCCATGGTATAGGCAGGACGAAGAACGACCGGGTATCCGAGTTTATCTGCAATAGCCAGTGCCTCATCTACACTGTAAGCAACTTCACTCCTTGCCATTTCAATGCCAAGTTTATCCATTGCTTTTTTGAATTCGATACGGTCTTCTCCTCGTTCGATGGCGTCTACCTGTACGCCGATTACTTTGACATTATATTTATCCAGAATGCCTGCTTTATTTAATTCTGCGCACAGGTTCAGACCAGACTGGCCTCCCAGGTTGGGAAGCAGTGCATCCGGACGTTCTTTCTGGATGATCTGTTCCAGACGTTCGACGTTCAGAGGTTCGATGTAAGTTACATCTGCAGTCTCCGGGTCTGTCATAATGGTAGCCGGATTCGAGTTGACAAGAACGATTTCGTATCCCAGTTTTCGCAGAGCCTTGCATGCCTGAGTACCGGAATAGTCAAATTCGCATGCCTGTCCGATGATGATTGGACCGGAACCAATGATTAGTACTTTATGAATATCTGTTCTTTGTGGCATAATATAATTCCTCCTTGGTTTATATTAGTATTATATATAGAAACACAGGGAAAGCTCAAGAACTTTTGCTATTTTTTCGAAGAAATGTTATAGTATCGTTATCATTTGGGTGTTGTATTGCACACATAGGAGGAGGAAGGGAAGATGCGGAAGATTGCAGTTTTGTCAGATACGCATGATTTGCTCAGACCGGAAGTGTTGGAGAGGATCCAGACGTGTGACGGGCTTATTCATGGGGGTGATATCAATTCGCAGAGGGTAATTGATGAGATCCTGAACAATATGAAGCCAAGGGCACCGGTCTATTTTGTAAGAGGGAATAATGATGGGGAGTGGGCTAATTATCTGGCGAAGCATCAGGCATTTACTCTGGAGGGTGTGAATTTTTATCTGGTACATAATAAAAGGGATGTGCCCTGGAATCTGGGAGACAGGCAGATTGTTATTTATGGACATTCCCATAAATATGCAGAAGAGGAGAAGGATGGACGTTTGTGGCTGAATCCGGGAAGTTGTGGGAGGTGTCGGTTTTATCCGGAGATTACGATGGCACTTTTATATCTGGATGATGGGAAGTGGAGTGTGGAACGAGTGGATTTATTGAAATAGAAAAGAGTTGTTGGAAAATTTTTCCACAGCTCTTTTCTATAAAATGTAGGTTATTTTAAATTTTTCAGCATTTGTTCTACCGTCTGGCCGGTAAGGGGATGGCGTTTCCATGGGGCAATCTCAGCCAATGGAATGAGTACAAAATCCCGCATATGCATTTCGATATGAGGAATATGCAGATCCGGTGTATCCAGAACCAGATCGTCATAGAGCAGAATATCCAGATCCAGAGTTCTCGGACCCCAGTGGATCAGTCGTTCTCTGTGTGCATTCTGTTCGATTTCATGCAGTTTGTCAAGAAGTTCTTCCGGTGAGAGAAGGGTGCGTAATTCCAGCGCACCGTTCAGAAAATCGTCTTGTTCCACACCGCCATAGGGTTCTGTGACCAGATAATCGGATACCCGGATGACCTGACAGTCGGGATCTTTCTGCAGCAGGGCAACGGCCTGATCCAGATAGGCTTTCTTATCGCCCAGGTTGGAACCAAGGGCAATATAGGCAGTATGCCAGCTGCGGCTGATTTCTACGGAAACGGTGTCCATAGGAAGACCGACCGGAGCCCAGGGTTTCTTGATTTTAATATCTGCCTGCTGTGCCAGAGGGTATTCCAGAAGAATGGCGCGGGCCAGTTCTTCTGCCACTTTTTCCAGAAGCTTCCAGGTATTTTCTTCCACGATTTTTTTGATCAGGTGGCTGACTTCTCCATAATGAATGGAATATTCCAGTTCATCTGTGAGACCGGCTTTTCTGGTGCTGGTATGCAGAGTGGCAGAAATTACAAATTTCTGTCCAAGAAAATTTTCTTCGGGAAATACGCCATGTCTGGCAAAAACTTCCAGATCTTTGATTTTTATTTTGTCCATAGGGTATGCTCCTGCTTAGTGAGCCAGAATGGCTTTTGTCATCTGAATAATACGCTTGTTTTCTTTGACATCATGTACACGGACAAAGGAACAACCTTTCATCACACCGATTACAGTTGTGGCCAGTGTACCTTCTACTCTCTGGTCAGCAGGAAGATTCAGGGTGTTTCCAATCACGGATTTTCTTGAGGTACCAAGAAGAATCGGAAAGCCCAGTCTGTGAAGAATATCTACATGGTTGATGGCTTCCAGGTTCATTTCATAGGTTTTTCCAAAACCGACACCCGGATCCAGCATAATCTTATCATCCGGAACACCGGCAGCTCTTGCAATCGCAACGCATTCTTCCATATCTTTTACCATATCTTCCAGAAAATCATCGTATACGGCTTCGTTCCGGTTGTGCATCAGACAGCAGGCAACCTGGTATTTGGCAGTCATTTCTGCGGTTTTTCTGTCAAATTTAAATCCCCAGATATCATTTACAAGATCTGCACCTGCCTGGAGAGCAGCTTCAGCCACATTTCCTTTGTAAGTATCAATGGAAACAGGTACGTCAAAGCGGCTCTTTACTGCTTCGATAATAGGTGTGACACGGGCAATTTCTTCTTCTTCGGAAATTACAATATGACCCGGACGAGTAGATTCGCCGCCGATATCCACAACATCGGCACCTTCTTCAACCATAACTTCTGCATGATGAAGCGCAGCATCCAGATTATTGAATTTGCCTCCGTCAGAGAAAGAGTCGGGAGTTACATTGAGTATTCCCATAATATAAGTTTCGTTTTTTAAATCAAATTCGCGATTACCGATTTTCATTTTTGATCTGATCTCCTAAATAGTTACTTAATATGTTAAATACAGATTTTTCCTGGTATCCGGCCAGTTACATTCTGCCTGTGCAGGACAGGAAAAGCAGTTGCGGGACTGCTTGTCTGCGCGGTAAAGGTAACGGGACAGTATGGGGGCTGTCTCGTCAGAGGCCTTTCTGTGGCTGGATATTGCTTCCTGGATAAGGGAAATGTCTTCTCCGGAAAATCCGCAGTCTTTCAGAATCTCTCCTGCGATTCTGGCACCGGACAGGTGATGGGGTGTTCCAAAAGCAATTTGCTCGTATCTGCCGATGTCATGCAGGAGTGCGGCTGCATAAATCAAAGCCTTATCAAGACCTGCCTGTTCTTCCAGATTATATATGTACATAAGTCTTGCAACATCTACAAAATGTTCCATTGTATGGCGGCAGAAAAAACGGTCTTTTTCGGCCTCCTGAAGGAGCATGTACTGTTCCATAAACAGCGGATGTTCCTGAATGGTACGGATTCTTTTCATAATCGAATCAACCCTTTACCATCTGCAGGAATGTCTGCTGAAGAGAGTAATCCTCTGCAAATACACCTTTTACAATGGTGGTGACGGTCTTGCTGCCCGGTTTCTGTACACCGCGCATAGTCATACACATGTGTTCGGCTTCAATCATAACCATAACACCCTTTGGCTGCAGATATTTTTCCAGTGCCTCTGCGATCTGTGCAGTCATATTTTCCTGAATCTGCGGACGTCTTGCAAAAACCTCCACGGTACGTGCGAGCTTGCTGAGTCCTGCGACTCTTCCGTCAGGGATATAAGCAACATGTGCTTTGCCGTAGAACGGAAGCAGATGGTGTTCGCAGACAGAGTAGAAGGTAATATCCTTTTCTACTACAATGTTATTATTGGTAGCCTGAAACTGTTTGCTGAGATGAACACCGGCATCTTCATAAAGACCGCCATAAATCTGTTCACACATCCGTGCGATACGGTCCGGAGTTTCCAGAAGTCCTTCACGGGTAATATCTTCACCGATTCCCTCCAGCATCAGGCGGACGCCTTCTTTAATTTTCTCATGATCCATCATATGTGCCCTGAACCTCCTTAAATTGAACTATCTCGGGATGTGGGCATAAAAAACATCCCGATGTGAATGAGTATGTGGAATAAATAATAACTCTGATATCCCTTCACAATCGAGATGTTTGTCATCTGTGTGTTGCAACGGGTGCGGATCTCATATCGTAAGACGAGCTTTTCGTTTCTGCGGCAACTCCCCATCCACTGAACACTTGACGCATGAAATCCTATTTTGCATATTATTTATTTGAAGATGATTATAGCACTGCTATACTTATAGTGCAAGTCGATTTCGGCGATTCTTTCCAGTATTTTACTATATATTTTCACGATTTGGCAGACCGTCCAAAGAAGAGAAGTGTTTTCATCCGCAGCCCCACGTTCCTTTTCCCTGGCCATATGCAGGCATGAGATAGCAGGGCGAGTTTTGAAAAATTTTCCTGCCATAAAGGATGATTGTCAGGAAATCCTGAAAGCACTGAAATCCCGAATCGGTCTTGGAAAATGGGTGTGATTCTGATACAATAGATGAAAAAAGGAAGTAAGGGAAAGAGATGTATATAGCAGATTTACACATTCACTCGCGTTTCTCTATGGCTACGAGTAAGGATGGGATTTTGGAGATGCTGGATCTGTGGGCCCGGCGAAAGGGGATTCATCTGGTTGGAACGGGGGATTTTACGCATCCGGTCTGGAGGCAGGAGTTGATGGAAAAACTGGAGCCTGCAGAGGAAGGGCTTTATGTGTTAAAGAAGGAGTATCGCATCGATGCTTTTGGGAAGTTTGATCATTTTCTTCCCAGGTTTGTAGTGTCCGGTGAGATCAGTAATATTTATAAAAAGGATGGAAAAACCAGGAAGGTGCATAGTCTTGTGCTTCTTCCGGGGCTGGATGCAGCACAGCGAATCGCAGAGGAGCTGGAATGGGTAGGGAATCTCCATTCCGATGGAAGACCGATTCTTGGAATTTCCTGTAAGGAATTACTGGAACGGGTTATGAGGCAATGCCCGGATGCGATGTACATTCCTGCACATGTCTGGACCCCGCATTTTTCTTTGTTTGGAGCGGCTTCCGGATTTGACAGTGTGGAAGCGTGTTTTGAGGAATTATCCGGACAGATTCATGCTCTTGAGACAGGGCTTTCTTCGGATCCGCCTATGAACCGGAGGATTTCTGCTCTGGATTCCTATCAGCTGATTTCCAATTCGGATGCTCATTCACCGGCAAAGCTTGGAAGAGAGGCTACGTTACTGGATATCTCTTCTGAAGAGTTGGCTTATCAGAGTCTTTATGATGCGATTCAGTATGGAAAAGGGCTGAAGGGAACCATCGAGTTTTTTCCGGAGGAAGGGAAGTATTTTATGGATGGTCACAGGAAATGTGGGGTCTGTATGAAACCGGAGGTGACAGAAGCCATTGGTGGTATTTGTCCTGTGTGCGGGAAAAGGCTTACCATGGGAGTACTTCACAGAACCGGACAACTGGCAGACAGGAAAGAAGAGATGCCGGATTGTACGGGATATTTTGAAAGTCTTATACCGCTGCCGGAGCTTGTGGGAGAAGCTATGGGGTATTCTTCTTCCAGTAAGCGCGTGCAGGCAAAATATATGGAGCTGCTGGAGAAGTTGGGAACAGAGTTTGAAATTCTCCGGAAGATTCCGGTTGAAGAAATTGAGAAACAGGCAGGTACTGTCATAGCAGAAGGCATTGACAGACTTCGGGCAGGAAAAACAGTAAAAGTTCCCGGTTTTGACGGGGAATATGGAAAAATTCAGGTTTTGCATAAAGAATAAAGACAGAAAGGAAATTCGTATTATGGAAGTTATCATCAGAAAAGCAAAAGAAAAGGAAGGAAAAGAACTGGCACGTATTGAGGCTGCTTGTTTCCCGCCGGCAGAAGCTGCCAGTGAGGCGGCGATTCTGGAAAGACTGGAAGCTTTTCCGGAGAATTTTTATGTGGCAGAGCAGAATGGAAAGCTGGTAGGATTTATTAACGGAGGCGTGACAGATGAGCAGTATCTTCCGGATGAAATGTATCATGACATTGGCCTGCATAAACCGGACGGGGCATATCAGACCGTGTTTGGCCTGAATGTATTATCGGAATGCCGCAGACAGGGAATTGCAGAGAAGCTGGTAAACGCTTTTATAGAAGGGGCAAAACAGGCAGGAAGAAAAGGAGTCATCCTTACTTGCAAAGATCATATGATTCACTATTATGAAAAATTTGGTTTTGTAAATTACGGAGTGGCAGATTCTACGCATGGAAATGCCGTGTGGAATGATATGCGTCTGATCTTCTGATCTGGACGCTGAAGAGTGAAAGGAAGTCAGAATTATGGGAATTCAATGCATTGCCCTGGATCTGGACCGCACGACATTAAACGGGGAAGGAAAGTTATCACAGGAAAACCGCGAAGCGATACAGGACGCGATTCGGCATGGGATCGAAGTGGTAGTTGCAAGCGGACGGGCTCTTTGTTCGCTTCCAAAAGAGATTCTGGAAATTCCCGGGATTCGTTATGCCATTACTTCCAATGGAGCTGCAGTGTATGAAATACATAGCGGCAAATGTCTGTGTCAGTATAAGATGACAGAGAATTCGGTAAAACAAATTATGGAATTGACGGAGGCACTGCCGGTTGCATATGAGGCATTTATTGACGGAACGGCATATGGGCAGGAAGCGTATATTCAGGATCCGGTTCGTTTTGGAGCCACACAGAAAGCAATTTCGTATATTCAGACGACCAGAAGGCCGGTGAAAGATATGAAAGCGTTTATTTTTGATCACAGGCAGGTACTGGACAGTATGGATATCGTCACACCCAGTCAGGAATTAAAGGAAAAATTGTGGATAACTTTAGAAAAAAACGTCGAGGATGTGTATATCACATCTTCGATTCGTCAGCTTCTGGAAATTTCCTATAAGAAATCAGGAAAACATATGGGTGCAGCATTTCTCCTGGAATATCTGGGGATGAACAGAGAAAATTTGGCAGCTTTTGGAGATGGAGACAATGATGCTGAGCTGCTTCGTTATGCAAAGCTTGGATTTGCAGTGGAAAATGGAACAGAAGCATGCAAACATGCAGCAGATGAGCTGGTGCCTTCTCATGACGCAGATGGAGTGGCCCGGGGAATCGAAAGGATTTTACAGAAAGGAAAAGAAATATGAGAAAGAAAATCAAATATCTTCTGGGATTGTTTCTCCTGTTGCTGACTTTTGCAACAGGCTGTACAATATCCATTGATTTTGAAGATGGGATGGCTGTAGAACAGGAAAGCACAGCGGATGCAGAAGCGGTTTCCGCCGTTTCAGAATCCGGTGAATACACAGCAAAAGAGGAAGTTGCGGCATACCTACATAGTTATGGTCATTTGCCGGATAATTTCATTACCAAGAAAGAAGCGAAAAAACTGGGATGGGTCAGCTCAGAAGGAAATCTCGCAGCCGTTGCACCCGGAAAGAGTATCGGCGGTGATTATTTTGGAAATTATGAAGGAAGCCTTCCGGAAAAAGAAGGAAGGAATTATTATGAGTGCGACATTGACAGCGATGGAGGTTACCGGGGAGCGAAACGGATCGTATATTCCGATGATGGATTGATTTATTATACGGAAGATCACTATGAAACCTTTGAATTGCTGTATGGGGAGGAATAGTTATGGAAGTCCGATTGGATGCATCCTGTATGGAAAGAAAAGAGCAGTCCCACAAATATTTAAAAGAGAAACTGGAATTGCCGGAGCACTATGGAGAAAATCTGGATGCACTGTACGATTGTCTCACAGAGATGGGTAAAACAGAAATCTATGTGCTTCATGGAGATGCCGTTAAGGGTTATGGAAAGAGAGTCGTCCGGGTCCTTCTGGCAGCAGAAAAAGAAAATGATGAATTATCTGTACAGATTTGTATATAATCAGGCAAGAAATTTATAGAATCTGGACATTTTATTTAATGTAAAAGTTGTTTTTTTGATGCTAAGATAGAACCATAAAATCCATCAGAGAGGAATGGAATTAAGGAGGAAAGTAGTATGAAAAAAAGAATGAAAAAACTCGCAGCTCTTTCCATGGCGGTTCTCATGGCAGCATCTCTTGCTGCATGCGGATCCAGTGGCGGAGACAGCAGTACAGGAGAAACAGCTGAAGGCGCAGCAACAGAGAATGCAGGCGGCGGTTCCGGAGATGAAAGCAAAGAAATCGTGTACTGGAACATTGCAACTGAATCACCGGACAAAGATATTGTTCAGGCAGCAGTTGACAAATTTAATGCAGAAACAGAATCCGGATATACCGTTACTTCTATTCCGACACAGAACGACACATACAAAGAGAAACTGGTCGTTGCTATGAGTTCAGGAGAATGCCCGGATATGTATTCCAGCTGGTCAGGCGGCCCGATGTTTGAATACATTGATTCCGGTTTTGCTCAGCCGGTAGATGACCTGTTTAATGCTTCTGAAATCAAAGATAAATTGATGGAAGCAGCAATCGCACAGGGTACTTATAACGATCATATTTATGGAATTCCATACCTGAACGTATCCCTGGCAGGTATCTTCTATAACAAAGAAATGTTTGATCAGTACGGTCTTACAGAACCGGAAACATTAGCAGATCTGGAAAACATTTGTGCAACTTTGAAAGAAAACGGAATCACACCATTTGCACTGGCGAATGGTTCTAAATGGACAGGATCCATGTATTTCATGAGCCTTGCAGCGCGTTACGGCGGACTGGAACCATTCCAGAATGCAGTAGCAGGAGAAGGTAAATTTACAGATGAATGCTTTATCCAGGCAGGTGAAAAGATCCAGGAATGGGTAAATGCAGGATACTTCCCGGAAGGTGTTAACTCCTTAAGTGAAGATGACGGACAGGCAAAACAGCTGATGTATCAGGAGACAGCAGGTATGCTTCTTTGCGGTTCCTGGTATACAGGTACTTTCGCTTCTGACAGTGAAGAATTCTATCAGAAAATCGGTTGGTTCCCATTCCCGGCAATCGAAGGTTCTGATGCAGATCCTCTGATTCAGATCGGTACAGTTGGTGACCAGTTCATTTCCTTCAACTGCACAGGCGACAAACTGGCAGCAGCATTTGAATGCGCAGAAGACCATCTGTCTGATGATGTAATGAAAGTTACAATCGAAAAAGGTAAAATCCCGCCTGTAAACGGTGTTGATGCACAGCTTACAGACCCGATTACAAAAGAAATCATCGAAGCAGCAAACAATGCTCCGGAAATCCAGCTGTGGTATGATCAGTATCTGCCGCCAGCAGTTGCAACTGCTCATCTGGATGGATTGCAGGAAGTATTTGGTCTGACCAAAACTCCTCAGGAAGCACAGGAAAGCATGCAGGCTGCAATGGATGAATACTTAAGCACAAAGGCAGAATAATCCTCTGTAATTGTAAAGTATTACCCGTGTTTTACCCCATAAATGAAAAAGGCTCTGTACCATTGGTGCAGAGCTTTTTTTGTGTTTTGAGAGGGCAAATATTTATAGAAAATGTATAGATTGTTCTATTTTTTTTCCTGCTTCTCTTTGCTAGTATATATACTATGAAAAGCAAGGTTGTAAAGAAAAAAGGAGGGCTTCATTATGAAGGAAAAGAGTATTTCTCTGCTGGAATTAAGACAGAGAAACACAAGAAAAGTAGCTGCGCTCTTTCTGGCGCCGATAACCATTCTCATGGTCGTATATATCTTTTATCCGATCGTAGATACCTTTATTACCAGTGGTTATCAGTGGAACGGAATTTCAGCAGCAAAGAAGTTTATCGGACTTGGAAACTGGACGAAATTGTTGAAAGATATGAACTTCTGGATTGCATTTAAAAACAATGTTGTGATCATGATTCTGTCTATCTGTATTCAGATTCCGATTGGTCTTGCACTTGCAACATTTCTTGATTTTGGCGGAAAAAAGCTGACCATATTTAAAGTAATCTGGTTCATTCCACTGCTTATGTCATCTGTAGCAATCGGTTTCCTTTTTACCTATGCACTTGCAACAAACGGTGGTCTGGTAAGTACAATTTCCGGATGGTTCGGAGGCGGAAATATTGACCTTCTGGGAAATCCAAAGACTGCATTGCTGACCGTTATCCTGGTTATCTGCTGGCAGTTTACACCATTCTATATGGTATATTTCATGGCGGCATTTACCAATATTCCTTATGATGTATTTGAAGCAGCAAGAATCGATGGTGCTACAAGAGGACAGTATTTCTGGAAAATCGCACTTCCGCTTCTGGTTCCTTCCATGAAGAGTGCGGCGATTCTGTCCATGGTAGGTTCTCTGAAATACTTCGATTTGATCTATGTAATGACAGGTGGCGGTCCTGGTACTTCTACAGAACTTATGGCAACTTATATGTACAAACAGTCCTTTAAAACCTTCAATATGGGATACGGTTCCACCGTTGCAGGCGGTATGTTCCTGTTGATTTCAATGGTATCTCTTATCACTATGAAACTGCTGAACGGAAAGAAGGAGGATTAAGAAATGGATAGTTACAAGAAAAATAAAAGAAAGAGCATCATCGCCTGGGTTATTGCCTTTGCACTGGCAATCTTCTGGCTGGTTGTATCATTCATGCCATTTGTATTTATGGTACTGAACTCTTTCAAAGAAAAATTTGAAATGCTTACCAAAGGTGTATTCCAGCTTCCGGACAAACTGCAGTGGAGCAACTATATTGAAGTACTGACAGGTGGTTTTGGCAACTACTTTAAAAACAGTGTGATCGTGCTTGCTATTTCTCTTATTTTACTGTTGTTTATTGCTGCCTGCGCATCGTATCCTCTGGCAAGATTTAAGTTTAAACTGGCAGATCCGATTTATGCTTTGATCGTAGCATGTATGTCCATTCCGGTACATATTACTTTGATTCCGGTGTTCAAAATGTCAAAAGCAACCGGACTTTATGACAGTATCTGGGCACTGATCGGTCCGTACATTGCTTTTGCTGTTCCGATTTCCGTGTTTATTCTGACAAGCTTTATGAAAGAGATTCCAAGAGAGATTGAGGAATCAGCGGAAATCGACGGATGCGGAAAAATCCAGATGTTCTTCTCCATGATTCTGCCTCTGGCAAAACCGGGACTTGCAACACTGGCAATCTACAATGGTGTAAATATGTGGAACGAATTCTCTTTCGCATATACACTGACACAGTCTGCACAGAACCGGACACTGCCTCTGGCAATCTGGGAATTCCAGGGTCAGTATTCCATGAATACACCAATGATCATGGCAGTCCTGACACTGACACTTCTGCCGATGATCATCATGTTTATTATTTTCCAGGATAAACTGGTAAAAGGTATGACAGCCGGAGCGGTAAAAGGCTGATCTTACAGACAAAAATACAGAAAAAAGCTGCTGTTCTTTGAAAGAATGGCAGCTTTTTCGTGCGGTATCCGGCAGGATATGGTAGAATAAGAGAAAAAAGGCGAGAGGAGAAATGACAAAAATGAAACAGTGGATGGAACGCATCAGTAAATGGAAATTTGATAAGAAAATACAGCTCCTTGTGACCGTTTCTATTATCGTGACAACCTTGATTGTATTGGTAGTATCTACCGTATCAACTGTAAATTCCATGAAAAAACAGTCCATAGAGCTGCTGCAGGCCCAGAACAGTACTACAGCAGAAAATTTCCGAAATTCTCTGGATAATTATAAGAAGCTGGCAATTGCCACAGTACTGGATTCTTCGATTCAGCAGTATCTGAAAGAAAACGACCCAGTAGAATCTGTAGAATATGCGAAAAATGCCAACAATATGTTATCCAGTATCCTGAATATGCATTCAAATCTGAATTTTATTGGAATTGTGGGAAATCGACAGAATTATCTCTATAAAGGCGAGCAGACCATTTATAAAAGCAACTTTCTCCGAGTCTACAGTCTGGATTCCAAACGATGCAAAACAGTGAATGCAAGTACCATTAAGATGAGTTATAACAATGCTTATTTTAATGGAAAACAATATTCCCTGAATATCTATTTTCCTATTTACGATACCAATCAGATCATGAGAGAACTGGGGCTTTTGTGTATCAATTTCAATGATCCCAGTCTGCAGCAGATACGGGAATACAACGATTCGGAGAATCTGGATACGATGGTAATCGATACCGATGGCATGATTATTTCCTCAAAAGATACCGAGTTAATTGGTAACAATATTGATTACATCGCAGAGATGAAACACACGCAGGGATATTTTACAAAAGACGGAAACATGTATCTGTATCAGAGGGTCAAAGACTGGAAGTATTTTGTAGTCAGCAGTGTGCCTATGTTGGAATTATATAAAGGAAGTATCCGCACAATTTTTTTAATGGCATTTATTATGCTGTTTCTGGTGCTCATCAGTCTGCTTGTAGTAAAAGAAGTGATTAAAAAGGTGTACCGGCCTCTGGATAAGGTTGTCTGCAAGATGGATGATGTAGCTTCCGGTTCCCTGAAAACCCGTATTAATGTGGAACATATGGGGGAAGACTTTGTGAAGCTGGCAGAGGGCTTTAACTCCATGATGGAGGAAATCCAGATCCTGATGGAGCAGGTGAAACTGGAGCAGCATCAGATCGAGCAGATTCGGTTCAATGCCCTCCAGTCTCAGATTCAGCCGCATTTTCTGTATAATACTCTGGACTGTATTCACTGGCAGGCGATGGCAGAGGGAAATAAGGAAGTGTCCACACTGGTAAAAGCTCTGGCAAAATATTACCGGATTTGTCTGAGCGGAGGGCATGATGTGATTTCTCTGAAAATGGAGCTGGAACACGTGCGCAATTATCTGATTATCCAGAATATGCGGTATGACAATATTATCGGCAGTGAGTTCAGCATCGATGAAAGTGCAACCGATGCAAAGATTCCGAAACTGACGTTGCAACCCCTTGTGGAAAATTCGATTTATCATGGAATGAAGGTAAAAGAAGGGAAAACAGGAACCGTATTCATCCGTGTCCTGCGGAAACAGGAGAATGTTCTGATTACACTGGCCGATACAGGAACCGGTATGAGTCAGCAGCAGATTGATGAAATGAATGCCCAGCTCTCTACTTATGAAGAATCTTTTGGGTATGGTGTGCGAAATGTAAATAAAAGAATTCAACTCCTTTACGGGGAAGAGTATGGCTTATATTATCTTAGAAATGAATCCGGAGGTGTGACAGTAGAAATCACTCTGCCTTATGTGACAGAAGTTAAGAATGATGTTTTGCGGGGAGAAATGATCAATGTATAAAGTACTGATTGTGGACGATGAAAAAATGATTCGAATGGGAATGAAGAAAGTACTTCCTTGGGACGAGCTGGGAGTTGGAGAAGTGTATACAGCAGCTACCGGAAAGGAAGCATTGGAGATTCTGGATGAGCAGCATCCGGAGATTTTGATTACGGATATTCAGATGACCGAAATGACAGGACTGGAGTTGATTGAAGAAGCAAAGAAACGTGTGCCGGATCTTCGTGTGATCGTGTTGACCGGGTATGATAACTTTGAATACGCAAGACAAAGTCTGCGGCTGAAAGTGCAGGATTTTTTTCTGAAGCCCATAGAAGAAGAAGAACTGGCAAACGCTGTGAAGAATCAGGTGGAATATCTGGAACAGCAGAAATGGGAAGAAAAGAATCGGGATCTCCATGAACGCACCCAGGGGGCTGCTCAGCAGATCAAACTGGAATATTGTCTGCGCAGCCTGATTCACAACAGAGAGGAAAAAGAAAGCTTACTCCAGACATTGCAGGAGGAGTATCATTTTGACCTGGATCAGCCCTTGTGTGTGGTTTTGATTATCTCCGCTCTTTATACAGATAATCTTCCGGAAGAAGAAAAACTCCGGGCTATGACTATGAAAAATATTTGTATGGGTATGGTGGATTCCAACGAAAGAGGAATCACGTTTAATGATGATGACGGAATGCTCGGTATTATATTCTTCCAGGAAGAGGAAGGAGATATGGTTCTGGAAGAAATGGAAGAAATCGTGGATATTATCAAAGATGAATTTGACATGAAACCTAAAGTCGTAGTGGGAAGTACTGTACAGGGATTTGGTAATCTGCAGATTTCTTATAATGATGCCCGCTATCTCATGGAAAATGAAAAAGAAAGTATCCGGGATATTGTGCAGAATCTGGGAGCAGAGAGCCGGGTGGAACTGTTCCGGGATATTTATGCAGAACTGAAAGGAATTATGTGTACCAATATTGGAAATACGGATTACGTAATGAAGGTATTTAATACCTTTGCAAAGGCTACCGAATCCTATAATCTGTCAAAATCAATGACCCGAAGATGTTGTTTTGAAATTGCTTCTTCCTTGTATTTTTCCTATATGGGGGATTCCGGAGAAGTAGAAAGCGGAAAACTGGATGCATTGGCAAAAGGTCTGATGTCTGCCAGCAAAGAGGAAGCCTGTGAAGTGACACGGATGTTTATCTCACAGCTTCTTGGACAGGGAGAGGAAAATGTACATGATATTATAACAAAGGCAAAACATTATATCGATGAACATCTGGCAGAAGATCTGTCTGTATCCAGCATCGCTGCCAGTCTCTATATTACACCCAATTATTTTTCCAGACTGTTTAAACGGGTGATGAAGGAAGGCTGTAATGAATATATTGTCCGTAAACGGATTGAAAAAGCCAAATCCCTTCTGGAAACCACCAGTCTGAAAACCGGTAAAATAGCCATGATGGTGGGGTATCGTGATACGAACTATTTTTCTCTGGCCTTTAAAAAACACACAGGAAAATCCCCTACGAAATACAGGGAAGAAGTGCAGGGGAATAACTAAGAAAAAAGAAAACCAGGTCATTTTTTTATAGCAGGAAGTCACTTTTTTTCATTGGTGGAAGGATTTTCCTGTGATAAACTGAAACTATAAAAGTACAGAAAATAAGAGGATGAAGGAGAATCAGCAATATGAGAGATCATAAAAAAGAAAGAGCAGAAGCCAGAAAAAAAGCAAAAGAGCTGGTGGCAAAGATGACACGGATGGAGAAGGCATCTCAGTTAAAATATGACGCATCTCCGGTAGAACGTCTTGGTGTTCCTACTTATAATTACTGGAATGAAGCACTTCATGGTGTGGCAAGAGCCGGTGTTGCAACTATGTTTCCACAGGCAATTGGTATGGCAGCTGTTTTTGATGATGAAGCAATGAAAAAAGTGGGAGATATCATCGCTACAGAAGGCCGTGCAAAATACAATGCATATTCTGCTCATGATGACAGAGATATTTATAAAGGACTGACTTTCTGGTCACCGAATGTCAATATTTTCCGTGATCCGCGCTGGGGACGGGGACATGAAACTTATGGAGAAGATCCCTATCTGGCTTCCCGTCTGGGTGTAAAATTTGTAGAAGGGCTGCAGGGAGACGGACCGGTTATGAAAGCAGCTGCCTGTGCAAAACATTTTGCAGTACACAGCGGCCCGGAAGCAATCCGTCATGAATTTGATGCAAAGGTATCTATGAAAGATATGTGGGAAACGTATCTTCCTGCTTTTGAAGCACTGGTGACAGAAGCAGATGTAGAATCCGTTATGGGTGCTTACAATCGTACCAACGGAGAACCATGCTGTGGTCATAAATATCTGATGGAAGATGTGCTGAGAGGAAAATGGAACTTTGATGGACATTTTACTTCTGACTGCTGGGCAATCAAAGATTTCCATGAAAATCATAAAATTACAAAAAATGCAAGAGAATCCGCAGCGTTGGCTCTGAAACGAGGTTGTGATGTAAACTGCGGCAATACCTATCTTCATCTTCTTGGAGCAATCGAAGACGGACTGATCACAGAAGAAGACATCACCCTTGCAGCAGAACGTCTCTTTACAACCCGGTTCCTTCTGGGACTTTTTGACGGAAGCGAATATGACCAGATTCCTTATGAAGTCGTAGAATGCAAGGAACATCTGGAAGCAGCTGTTGATATGGCAAGAAAGGGCTGCGTACTTCTGAAAAATGACGGTGTGCTGCCGCTTGATGCATCCAAATTGAAAACCATCGGTGTGATTGGTCCAAATGCAAACAGCCGCGCTTCTTTAATTGGAAATTATCATGGAACCGCTTCCAGATATATTACTGTTCTGGAAGGCATTCAGGATGCAGTAGGGGAGGATGTTCGTGTACTGTATTCCGAAGGATGTGCGCTGGAAAACAGCAAAGTGGAAAACCTTGCATGGAATCAGGATCGTATTTCCGAAGCTGTGATCACTGCAGAACACAGTGATGTAGTAATTCTCTGTGTCGGTCTGGATGAGACACTGGAAGGAGAAGAAGGAGACGAAGGAAATAAAGACGCATCCGGAGACAAAAAAGACCTTCATCTTCCAAAAGTGCAGGAAGAACTGATTGAAAAGGTAACAGCAGTAGGAAAACCAGTCGTTGTAGTTTTGATGGCAGGAAGTGCCATTGATCTGAATTATGCAGATGAAAACTGCAATGGTATCCTGTTGGCATGGTATCCAGGTGCAAGAGGCGGAAAAGCAGTGGCAGATCTGCTCTTTGGCAAAGTATCTCCGTCCGGAAAACTGCCGATCACTTTCTATCGGGATCTGGAAGGTATGCCGGAATTTACCGATTACTCTATGAAAAACCGTACTTACCGGTATATGGAAAAAGAAGCCCTTTATCCATTCGGATATGGACTGACTTATGGGGATGTACAGGTAAAAGAAGCCAAAATAGTCCATGCAGTAACAAAAGATTCTGATATTGAGATTCAGGTAACCGTGAAAAATGAAGGATGTGCAGACACAGATGATGTAGTTCAGGTTTACATCAAAGACATGGATTCGCCGCTTGCTGTACGTAATTACAGTCTTTGTGTATTTAAACGGGTTCATCTGGAAAAGGGAGAAGAGAAAACATTTACTATGACTGTGGCAAATGCAGCTATGAATGTTGTAGATGAACAGGGAGAACGTCATATTGACAGTAAAAACTTTAAACTCTTTGTAGGAACGGAGCAGCCGGATACAAGAAGTATTGCTCTGACAGGAAAAACTCCGGCAGAAATTCTGGTAACTTTGGAATAAAATTTTGCTATTTCGAATATAACGTGATAGGATAGAGGGGAACGGGGAAACAGGTATGCAGGAAGGTGCCTGTTTCCAGTTCCCTTTTTATATGATTTCCAGATTATATTATGCGGAAAAGAAAGGATGGAAAGAATGAAAGAGATCAGAAAGAAATTGTTGCTGCTTGGCGTTCTGACCTGCATGGGAAGTGTTCTGTTTACCGGATGCGGCAAACAGGAGAATGCAGAAACGACAGCTGCACAGGAAAAAACAGAAAAACAAACAGAGCAGGAAGAAGAGAAGAACGAAGCGGTTGAGGAAACTACAGAACCGGAAGAAAAGGATCAGGAAGAGGAAAAACTTCCGCTTACAGCTGTGGAACATCCGCAGTTTCTGTCAGAAGGAATCCGCAGTCTGGTACTGACCAGTGAAGGGAAAGAAATTTTTCGGATTACAAGAGAACCGGCAGATTATAAAATGGAATTTGATTACTGGGAGATCCTGAATCCTTACAATGAAATTGCCACCGTCAATACAGAAACCATGTATACACTTTTTGATACGCTGTCACAGTTTGATTTTACCACACCTGCCGAAACAGAGGAAGGAACCGATCCCGGAGTTGCAGGGAGCACAACGATCATGCAGATCGATTTTGTAAATACAACCGATCAGGATGTGGCGAAAGCAACACAGGAACCGGACAGCACCATGCGCCTCCTTGTGGGAAATGAAGATGATCTGGGCAATCGCTATGTTGCAATAGAGGGATATGAAGATACGGTATATAAGGTTTCATCCAGTATTCTGGATGCGGTTTATGAACTGGATCCTTTTGATTATATTCTTAAGATACCGGCTCTGGTAAATATTGATACAGTAGAAAGTGTGGAGATTCAGGCAGAAGGTACAGACTGTACCATGGAAATAGAGGGTGAAACCTATCAGATCAATGGAAAAGAAGTAGAAAAAGACGCGTTTACTTCTCTGTATCAGGCATTGATGAATGTGATGCTGTATTCAGAAATCGAGACACCTGTGGAAAACAGTGAAAAACAGGAGCTTCTTACGGTTGTATTCCACAGAAATACAGAACAGGCACCGGAAATCACGATTTCCTATTTTGCTTACGATGACGATTATGACAGCGTGAAGATCAACGAAGAGGAACGTTTTCTTGTGAAAAAAGAAGAAGTAGATGTGCTGATTCAGCAGATTCTGGATGCTGCGAAATAATTCTTCTCAAGCAAAAAAGACATGACAAAAAGGTCATGTCTTTTTTCTATGCTTTGGTTATACACCCTGATAAGCAAACCAGTCAAAGTCTGCATGGTTGGTGCTTTCCTGATGATTGGAACTGGTATACATACCAATGTATGCACCGGTAAAACCATTATTTGTAACAGAACTTAAGAGAGAAGCGTCCAGATTGACGGCCAGAGGAATCCGCTCCTGTTCGTTTGTTCCGTAATAGAAATCATAAGTGGTGGTGTTGCCCTGTACACACAGATAGATCCGGTCGGTATCTGGAATGACTGTCTGTGTAACCAGTTGTCTGTCGCCATTTTCTGTTTTGTAAAGCTGCAGGGCAGGTCCTTCTTCTGTATGGCGCAGTACCATAAGATAATGGAAACGGTCATCCTGAATCAGTGCAATACCTGCTTCTTCCAGAGGAGATGCTGGTTGGAATTCCATAGCAGTCTGTGCCAGGAATTTTTTGTGGCGCTGTCTTCTTCCTACAAAGGAAGGCGTGCAGATTTCTTCCATTACCTCAGGGCGTGTCTGAAGACGCAGATATCCCGGGCGTTCCGTCAGTGAGTAGAAAGGTTCTACCGGAGGATGAATGGTATTCCACTGCATCGGAAGAAAAGCACTTTCAAAATTATCGGTTTCCGGCATCAGCAGTACCGGCGCAGCCGGAAGATCCGGAAGCCGTTCTTCTGTCTGAACCAGACCGGTTTCATTGGAAATCATAGGCCAGCCGTCTTTGGCCCAGACAAAAGGCACCATGAAAGTTTCACGACCCAGATTGTAATGGCCGCCCTCATAAGGACGTACAGCCAGAAGCACCATCCACCATTCGCCTTTTTGGGTTTCTACGATATCTGCATGTCCTGTAACGGAAATCGGATTTTCCAGAGGCATATGTCTGTGGCTGATAATGGGATTTCTCGGACATACTTCATAGTCTCCGTTGATGGTTTTACAGCGTGCCATCTGTACACTGTGATTTACAAAAGTACCGCCTTCTGCAACCAGAAGATAGTACCAGCCGTCTTTTTTGTAGATATGGGGTGCTTCGATCCATTTACTCTGTGTCTTTTTACCGTCCCAGATAATGAAACGGGGACCTTTGAACTGGAAAGTTTCCGGATCGAGTTCATTCAGATAGATTCCATGATGTCCTTCATAAAGTGCTTCGTCGCTGATGAAGTTTCCTACGTACCACATAGAACCGTCTTCATCAAAGAAAAGGCTGGAATCGATGCCGTCGGCTCCTTTTACAAATACAGGATCACTCCATGGACCTGCCGGATCTTTTGCAGTAATAATGTAATTGTCACGGTCTGCTTCACGTCCGGCAGAAACAAATGTATTGATAATATAGAAAGTGCCTTTATGATAACGGATGCTGGGCGCCCAAAGTCCTTCGGAAGTTTCACAGTTTTTATAATCCAGTTGTTCGGGACGATGGATGCCGTGCCCGATCTGTTCCCAGTTTACCAGATCTTTGCTGTGGAAGATGGGAAGTCCCGGATAATATACAAAAGAGGAAGTTACCAGATAGTAGTCATCCTCTACTCTGCAGATCGAAGGGTCAGGATAAAAGCCGGAAAGAAGGGGATTCTGAAACGTTTTTTTCAACATAATTTACTCTCCTTTGTAGGGTTTTCTTTTATTATAAAAAACGAAGAAAAATGAGTAAATAGAAAAAACTTTCTTTTTCCTGTAAATTTATAACTGTTACTGGGCAGAAAGAAAAAAGTATGGTAAAATAAATCATATGTGGCCCGGAGCCACAAAATGAGAGGAGAAATGTGATGAAAAAATTTCTGAAAAGCCTTCCGGTGCGGCTGATTATCGGTGTTGCACTGGGCATTTTGATTGGTCTTGCTGCCAATGAAAGTGTAATGAACGTGGTAGTTACCATCAAATATGTGTTGGGACAGGTAATCACGTTCTGTGTACCCCTGATCATTATCGGGTTTATTGCACCTTCTATTACAAAGTTAGGGAATCATGCTTCCCGTATGTTAGGCGTTGCGCTGGCGATTGCTTATCTTTCTTCTATTGGTGCAGCATTTATGTCTATGGGAGCCGGTTATGGAATCATTCCGCATCTGTCCATTCAGTCTGAGGTGGAAGGGCTGAAAGAACTTCCGGATGTTATTTTTAAACTGGATATTCCGCAGATTATGAGTGTTATGAGTGCACTGGTATTTTCTGTTATGATCGGTCTGGCCGCTACATGGACCAAAGCCAGAACTGTTACAGCCATTCTGGATGAATTCCAGAAAATCGTTCTGCAGATCGTAACAAAATTTATTATTCCGATCCTTCCGTTCTTTATCGCAGCTACGTTCTGCGGACTGGCATACGAAGGTACGATTACAAAACAGGTACCGGTCTTCCTGAAAGTCATTGTGATCGTAATGGCGGGACATTATATCTGGCTTACACTTCTTTATGTGCTGGCAGGTGCTTATTCCAGAAAGAATCCGCTGGAAGTACTGAAACATTATGGTCCTGCTTATCTGACAGCAGTAGGAACCATGTCCAGTGCAGCAACTCTGGCGGTTGCCCTGAATGGAGCAAGAAAATCAAAAGTTCTGAGAAAAGATATGGTGGACTTTGGTATTCCGCTGTTTGCCAATATTCATCTGTGCGGTTCTGTACTGACAGAGGTATTTTTTGTTATGACCGTATCACAGATTCTCTATGGACATATGCCATCCGTTGGTATGATGGTACTGTTCTGTCTGCTTCTTGGTGTCTTTGCAATCGGTGCACCGGGTGTGCCGGGAGGAACGGTTATGGCTTCTCTTGGTCTGATTACAGGTGTATTACTGTTTGATGAAACAGGAACTGCTCTGATGCTGACGATCTTTGCACTTCAGGACAGCTTTGGAACTGCATGTAATGTAACCGGTGACGGTGCACTTACCTTATTCCTTACAGGATATGCAGAGAAACATAAAATTACAGAACAGAATCTGACAAGTATTGATTTTTAAAGGATGATAAGGAGCAGATGGGAAAAGAAAAATCCTGTCTGTTCTTTTTTTGTGTCTTTATGAAAAAAACACTTGTATTTCCTGTAAGAATATGGTAAAGTAAAATCTGTTGTAAAACAACGACTCTGGAGAGTCTCAAGTAAGAGCGCCGAAGGTGTACGGCAGTTTACGGACTGTTAATCTCTCAGGCAAAAGGACAGAGTATACAAAGGATTATCTTGTATATGTTTTGTCGTACTCTTATGAGGCTGTGGAGAAGGAGAATCCACAGTTTTTTTGTATTCACAGAAAAGAAAAAGAGAGGACGGAAAGAAAAAAATGTTACAATCAATCGACAAGTTTATCACCTGGTTTGACGGAGTAGTGTGGGGACTCCCCCTGATCATTCTCATTTTATGTACAGGTATTTATCTGACATTGAGTATGGGATTTCTGCAGGTACGTCATCTGGGAAAAGCTTTAAAATTCATGTTAAAAAATGAAGAAGGCGGAAAGGGCGAAGTCAGCAGTTTTGGTGCTCTTTGTACAGCCATGTCAGCAACCATCGGTACAGGAAATATCGTAGGTGTTGCAACTGCTCTGGCAGCAGGCGGCCCTGGAGCTCTCTTCTGGATGGTAGTCGCAGCATTCTTCGGAATGGCGACCAAATATGCAGAAGGTGTGCTGGCGATCAAATATCGTACCATTGACAAAGACGGTCATGTACTGGGCGGACCTTTCTATTATATTGAAAATGGTATGGGTGTCCAGTGGAAATGGCTGGCAAAGATTTTCGCATTCTTTGGTGCCGGTGTAGGTCTTCTGGGAATTGGTACCTTTACCCAGGTAAATGGGATCTCTTCTGCAGTATGTAATTTCTTTGATCCGGAAAAACTGCATACAGTATCACTTCTTGGAAGAGATTATTCCATTGCTACCGTTGTTGCAGGACTTTGTCTTACCGTATTTGTAGGACTGGTCGTAATCGGCGGTCTTAAGAGAATTGCAAAAGTTTCTGAAATCATTGTACCGTTTATGGCAGTTTTGTATTTTGTATTTGCACTGATTATTATTGTGACACATATTACAGAACTTCCGGCTGCTGTTGTGACGATTGTAAAAAGTGCATTTACCGGAAGCGCACTGGCAGGCGGTGCTGCCGGTACGATGATCGTTGCAATGCAGAAAGGAATTGCCCGTGGTATTTTCTCAAATGAAGCAGGTCTTGGTAGCGCTCCGATTGCGGCAGCAGCAGCCCAGACACATTCTACAGTTCGTCAGGGCCTTGTCTCTATGACAGGAACTTTTATTGATACCATTATTATCTGTTCTATGACAGGACTTACGATTGTTATGACAGGTACCTGGAATACAGGACTGGAAGGTGTGGCTATTACAACTGCTGCATTCCAGAAAGGCCTTCCATTCCCTCCGGCAGTTGCTTCTCTGGTATTGATGGTATGTCTGGTATTCTTTGCGTTTACTACGATTCTTGGATGGAATTACTATGGAGAACGTTGCATTGAATATCTGTTCAACCGGAATCAGAAGGTAGTAAAAGGATATCGCTGGTTGTATATTCTGGCAATCTTTATCGGACCTTATATGACCGTACAGGCTGTATGGAACATTGCAGATATTTTTAACGCACTGATGGCGTTCCCGAACCTGATTGCACTGATTGTACTTAGTCGTGTGGTAGTTGCAGAGACAAAAGCATTTTTCGGCAAAGAGAAAAAAGAAGTGACAGCAAATAAAAGCTGCACAGAATAATTGAGTCTTTAGAAATGACACCCCGGTGGGGGATTTTCCGTAAAATCGAGTATGGAAAATCTCTCACCGGGATTTTTTTTGTAACATTTTTGGTAAGATTTGTTAAAGAAATTTAAGATGTAAATTGTTGCATATTGTTGAAAAAAAAGGTATCATTAGGCTGTATACGAAGTGTTTAGGCAGGGAAATGAGGGAATAAGAGTATGAGTGAACGTAGAAGAGAAGATTTGGATCGGGAACGAGCCAGAAGAGAAAGAATTCTTCGTATGAGAGAAGCGAAACGGCGTCAGCTGCGCAGAAGGAAGATGATGCGTTTAGGGGTGATGACTTTTGTACTGGTTTTGGTCGTGGTACTGATTGGTAAGGGGATCGGTAAACTGTTTTCCGGAAAATCCGGTGGAAAGGCAGATGTTTCTGTAGAAGTACAGGCACAGGCATCCGAAGATACTTCAGCAGCAGGAAGACAGCCGGTGATGAGTGCGGCAGATCTGAATAAGATGAAATCAGCCGGAACGATTGGCTGGCAGCAGGATGAGACTGGATGGTGGTATCGGAATGCAGACGGCAGTTTTTATGAAAGCGGCTGGCAGGAAATTGATGGAAAAGAATATTATTTTGATGACAATGGATATATGGTAACCGGCTGGCAAGAGATCGATGGAAAAGACTGCTATTTTAATGAAGACGGGCAATATGAGGAAGCAGCACAAAGACCGATGGTTGCTCTGACCTTCGATGATGGTCCGGGGCAATATACGGAAGAGCTTCTGAATTGTCTGGTGGAAAATAATGCAAAGGCAACCTTTTTTATGCTGGGACAGAATGTGGAAGCTTATCCGGACGTTGTAAAGAAACTATCGGATGCAGGAATGGAATTAGGAAACCATTCGTATGACCATCCGAATCTTCCGTCTATAGGGGCGGAAGGAACCGTGGAGCAGCTCAATAAGACAGATGCAGCAATCAAGTCTGTGACAGGATCCGCAGCTACGGTAATGCGTCCGACAGGTGGTGCTTACAATGAAACCATACAGAGTGTGATCGAACATCCATTGATTTTATGGAGTGTAGACACAAGAGACTGGGCTACCAGGAGTGAAGATCAGACTTATCAGGTGACGGTAGATAATGCGCAGGATGGGTCCATTGTATTGATGCATGATATCCATGAGTGGTCCGTAAAAGCTGCAATACGTATCATTCCGGAACTGGTAGAGAAAGGTTATAAACTGGTAACAATCAGTGAGATGGCACAGGCTAAGGGAATCGAACTGCAGAACGGACAGGCTTATTACTATATGGGTGAAGGACAGCAGCAGGTAGAATAATGATACATAAATATACGGAAATCCCCGGGGAATTTGATTCCCCGGGGATTTCTGTTATCGTTTGGAATGAGGTTTTATCCTTCGTAGTATGCTTTCAGATACATTTCTTTCATTTCAGACATAAGAGGATATCTTGGGTTTGCACCGGTACACTGGTCATTGAATGCGTTTTCTACCATTTCATCCAGAGTATCCAGGAAGGCTTTCTCATCGATACCATAATCTTTAATCGTTCTCTTAATACCAACTCTTTCTTTCAGATCTGCAATGGCTTTGATGAAGTTTTCAAATACTTCGTCATCATTCTTGCCGGTAATACCTACAAAACGAGCAACTTCACAGTATCTTTCTTTTGCATGTGGATATGGATACTGTGAGAAGGTACCCATTTTCACAGGAGCCGGATCTGCATTGTAACGCATAACGTGTTCAATCAGAAGGGCATTTGCAATACCGTGTGGCAGGTGATGATAAGCACCCAGTTTATGAGCCATGGAGTGACAGATTCCAAGGAATGCATTCGCAAATGCCATACCTGCTAAGGTAGAAGCATTACCCATTTTTTCTCTTGCAATCGGGTCAGCAGCACCTTTTTCATATGCTGTAGGCAGATAATCAAAGATAATCTTGGAAGCTTTCAGTGCAAGACCATCTGTGAAATCGGTTGCCATAATGGAAACATAAGCTTCCAGAGCATGAGTCAGAGCATCAATACCGGATGCACTGGTCAGACCCTTTGG
Source organism: Blautia sp. (assembly GCA_022777285.1). Classification (GTDB taxonomy): domain Bacteria; phylum Bacillota; class Clostridia; order Lachnospirales; family Lachnospiraceae; genus Blautia. Next base: position 13,075 of record JALFGN010000098.1, on the reverse strand, counting down.
CTGACTCATCATGAAGTCTGCATCAATGATTGCCATATTTGGAAGCAGTTCATAGTCTGCGATTGGCCATTTTGTTCCTGTTGTTGCATCTGTGATGATTGCAAACGGTGTTACTTCGGAGCCGGTACCGGAAGAAGTCGGGATGGAGACCATCATAGCTTTTTCGCCCATCTTCGGGAATACGTAAACTCGTTTACGGATATCCATGAAGTCCATAGCCAGATCTTCAAAGTTGCATTCCGGATGTTCATACATGAGCCACATGATTTTCGCACAGTCCATAGCAGAACCGCCGCCCAGAGCGATGATTACATCAGGACCGAATGCTTTCAGCTGTGCAAGACCTCTCTGTGCACACTGCAGTGTCGGGTCAGGAGTTACTTCAAAGAAGCATTCATATGGGATTCCCATTTCATCCAGTTTATCAGTAATTGGTTTTGTATGTCCGTTCTGATACAGGAAAGTATCGGTTACGAGGAACGCTTTCTTCTTGTTGTAGTAATTTTTCAGCTCATCCAGAGCTACAGGCAGACAGCCTTTTTTAAAGTAAACCTTTTCAGGTGTTCTAAACCACAGCATGTTCTCTCTCCTTTCAGCAACGGTCTTAATATTCAGAAGATGTTTCACGCCAACGTTTTCTGAAACAGAGTTGCCTCCGTAAGAACCGCATCCAAGAGTCAGAGAAGGAGCAAGTTTGAAGTTATAAAGGTCACCGATACCACCGTGTGAGGACGGAGTATTGATCAGAATACGGCAGGTCTTCATGCGGTCTGCATGTTTTGCCATTTTTTCTGTCTCTGACGGGTGAATGTACAGAGAAGAGGTATGTCCGTAACCGCCGTCTTTGACAAGCTGTTCCGCCATATCAAGAGCAGTATCGAAATCTTTTGCTTTATAAAGAGCCAGAACCGGTGAAAGTTTTTCGTGTGCGAATGGTTCTGCAACATCTACAGAAGTAACTTCACCGACGAGGATCTTGGTATCTTTCGGAACTTCCACGCCTGCCATCTGTGCGATTATGTAAGCCGGCTGACCTACGATCTTCGGATTTACCGTGCCTGCCGGTGAAAGGATGATCTGTCTTACTTTGTCCAGTTCATCGTTGTTCAGTACATAACAGCCTCTCTTGATGAATTCCTTTTTCACTGCGTCATAAATATCTGCTACAGCAGTAACAGACTGCTCAGATGCACAGATCATACCATTATCAAATGTCTTGGAATGGATAACGGAATAAACAGCAGTCTGGATATCACAGGAACTGTCCATAATAACAGGAGTATTACCAGGACCTACACCGATTGCCGGTTTTCCGGATGAGTAAGCAGCTTTAACCATGCCGGGACCGCCGGTAGCCAGAATTACATCAACTGCTTTCATCAGTTCATTGGAAAGTTCAATGGTAGGTTCTTCAATGCATCCGATGATTCCTTCCGGTGCGCCTGCTTTTACAGCTGCTTCATATACGATCTTTGCAGCTTCTGCAGTACATTTCTTTGCACGTGGATGCGGGCTGATCAGGATGGCATTTCTTGTTTTCAGACAGATCAGACATTTGAAAATTGCAGTGGAAGTCGGGTTCGTAGTAGGAATAACCGCACCTACAAGACCAACCGGCTCTGCGATTTTCTTGATTCCATAAGATTTATCTTCTTCGATCACACCACAGGTCTTTACACGTTTGTAAGCGTTAAACATATATTCGGCAGCGTAATGGTTCTTGATAACTTTGTCTTCTACTACACCCATACCGGTTTCGGCAACGGCCATCTTTGCCAGTGGAATACGTGCTTTATTCGCAGCCATTGCAGCTTCAAAGAAAATTTTGTCTACCTGCTCCTGAGTAAAGGATGCAAATTTTTTCTGCGCCTCTCTCATAGCAGCAATCTTTGCCTGAAGAGCTTCTACGCTGTCGATGATTTCAGGTACTTTGGATTCGACTTTCTTTGCCATTTAAAATCCTCCTTAAATATAATTGGTTGCTTTGTATAAAAATCCGTTTTGTCGATAAAATTATTTTAGCATATTAAATAAAAAGATTCAAGAAAAAACCGACAAAATTCGAAAAGATTTTTTAAAATGTTAAAAAATAGTCAAAAATTCAGACAATTGTGAAATGATTAACTAAATAAAGAAAGCGGGTTGGCAGATGTCGTATCTCAAGGCAGAAAAAAACCGGAAGACCTCTATATATAGAAGCTTCCGGTTAAAAATGGTCGTTAAAGATTGTTAGTTATCTTATTTTTTAATGTTTTCTCTCTTACGAAGTCTGGAGTCCAGAGTTTTCTTGCGGATACGAAGAGAGGTGGGTGTTACCTCCAGCAGTTCATCGGTATCGATGAATTCCAGAGCCTGTTCCAGGCTGAGTACTTTCGGCGGTGTCAGTTTCAGTGCTTCATCAGCAGAAGAAGAGCGGGTGTTCGTCAGATGTTTGGTTTTACATACATTGAGTTCGATGTCTTCCGGTTTACCGCTTTCACCGATCACCATACCGCTGTAAACTTTGGTTCCCGGTCCGATAAAGAGTGTTCCTCTGTCCTGTGCAGAGAACAGACCGTAAGTTACGGCTTCACCGGCCTCAAACGCAATCAGAGAACCCTGTTTTCTGTAGTTCATATCGCCTTTGTAAGGCGCATATCCGTCAAAAGCAGTGTTCAGAATACCGGTACCCTTTGTTGAAGTCATAAATTCTCCTCTAAATCCGATGAGACCTCTGGAAGGAATGTGATATTCCAGACGTACGGTTCCGTCGCTGGCAGGACTCATACCCTGCAGTTCCCCTTTTCTTTCGTTCAGGCGGTTGATGACAGTACCGGAAAATTCTTCCGGAACATCAATATATGCGATTTCAATCGGTTCCAGTTTTTTGCCGCGCTCATCTTCGTGGTAAATAACTTCTGCCTTGCTGACTGCAAATTCATAGCCCTCACGGCGCATATTTTCAATCAGTACAGACAGATGCAGTTCTCCACGACCGGATACTTTAAAGCAATCGGTACTTTCTGTTTCTTCTACACGAAGACTCACGTCTGTATTCAGTTCACGCATAAGACGCTCTTTTAAATGACGGGAAGTGACAAATTTTCCCTCTTGTCCGGCCAGGGGACTGTCATTTACCAGGAAATTCATGGAAATGGTAGGCTCGGAAATTTTCTGGAACGGAATCGCTTCCGGAGCTTCCGGAGAACAGAGTGTATCACCGATATGAATATCTGCAATACCGGAGATTGCTACAATAGAGCCAATTCCAGCTTCCTGAACTTCTTTCTTTCCAAGTCCGTCAAATTCATAGAGTTTGCTGATTTTTACTTTCTTTTTCTTGTCCGGATCGTGGTGGTTCAGAAGTAATACTTCCTGATTGACACGGATACTTCCGTTTTCCACTTTACCGACACCGATACGTCCTACGTATTCATTATAGTCGATGGTGCTGATCAGTACCTGTGTACCTGCATCCGGGTCACCTTCCGGAGCCGGGATATATTTCAGAATCGTTTCAAATAAAGGTTCCATGTTTTCCGGTGTATCATTCAGATCCAGAACTGCATGGCCGGCCTTTGCAGAAGCATAGAGGAACGGACAGTCAAGCTGCTCATCGGAAGCATCCAGATCCATAAGAAGCTCCAGAACTTCATCTACGACTTCATCCGGTCTTGCTTCCGGACGGTCGATTTTATTTACACATACAATTACGTGGAGATCCAGATCCAGAGCTTTTCTGAGAACAAACTTTGTCTGAGGCATAGCACCTTCGAAGGCATCCACAAGCAGGATGACACCGTCTACCATTTTCAGTACACGTTCTACCTCGCCGCCGAAATCTGCATGACCTGGTGTATCAATGATATTAATTTTTGTATCCTTATAATAGACTGCTGTGTTTTTTGAAAGAATAGTGATACCACGTTCTCTTTCAATATCATTGGAGTCCATGACACGTTCCTGAACTTCCTGATTTTCACGGAAAACGCCGCTCTGTCTTAAAAGCTGATCCACAAGGGTAGTTTTTCCGTGGTCAACATGGGCAATGATGGCTACGTTTCTGATATCTTCTCTCTTTGTTTTCATAATAACCTCTTTTCTATGTGGAGCAAAAGCCCTGTTTATCAGGCTTTCGCGTGCTTTAATCCAGAGACATTCTATCACACTTGAACGTAAATACAAAGAAAAAATAAATTTTTTTTCAAAAAAATAAAAAAACAGGTATAAATCCGGAAAGGGGAGAATATCTTAGTAAAGATAAAATACCAGGAAGAGGAAGGGGAAAATAATTCATGGCAGATAAAATTATTGAAAACAATCAGGTATCTATGATGGGAGTAGTTGCATCCGAATTCGTGAAAAGTCACGAGGTATACGGTGAGGGATTCTATGTGATCGATATTCTGGTAAAACGTCTCAGCGGTTCTGAAGACCGGATTCCGCTTATGGTTTCCGAACGTCTCGTAGATGTTACCCAGAGTTACATAGGCGAATACATACAGGTACAGGGACAGTTCCGGTCCTATAACAGACACGAAGAAAAGAAAAACCGTCTGGTTCTTTCCGTATTTGTGCGGGAACTGACCTTTGTGGAGGAAGAAGATGACTCCATAGAAACGAATCTGATTGAGCTGAATGGATACATATGTAAGCCGCCGGTTCATCGCATGACACCCCTTGGCAGGGAAATTGCAGATATTCTTCTGGCAGTCAACCGCCCTTATGGAAAATCGGATTACATACCCTGCATTTGCTGGGGCCGCAATGCGAACTTTGCAAAGTCCTTTGAAGTCGGCGGACGCCTGCATATATGGGGAAGAATCCAGAGTCGGGAATATATTAAGAAGCTCAGTGAAACAGAGACAGAAAAACGGACGGCCTATGAGGTATCCGTAAGCAAACTCGAATACGGGGAAAACTACAGAGATATAAAAGCATGAGCATTTGAACACAAACTGGAAACAGCGTTGATATGGTTCTTGAGAAAGAGTAAATGTTGCATTCTTCGGTCAGGTGTAGTAATATATACACAGCATTTGGAAACAGAAAACAGATGAAGAAGGTCTATATCGAAATCTGTAAGAGGTGTGAAATATGGAAAAAAAGGGACTCATACAAGTATATTGCGGACCCGGAAAAGGAAAAACCAGTGTAGCCATTGGTCAGGCCATCCGTGCTGTGGGACATGGAAAAACGGCTATCGTTATTCAGTTTCTGAAGGGGAGAGCGACCTCAGAGGTGGATTATCTCTCTGTTTTTGAACCGGATATCAAATTGTTTCGGTTTGAAAAAAAGAATAAATATTACGAAGACCTGACAGAGGAGGAGCGTCAGGAGGAAAACAGTAATATAAGAAATGGGCTGAATTATGCAAAAAAAGTGCTGGTGACGCAGGAATGTGATATGCTGATTCTGGATGAAATATTGGGTGCCATTGAGTATGGTATTATCTCAGAGGAAGATGTAGAAAATCTTTTTCGGATAAAAGATGAAGAAACAGAAATCATTCTTACAGGAAATGTGGTTTCAGCCCACCTGCAGGAATCCGTAGACAGAGTGGTTTCTCTGGAAATCATAAAAAACAAGAAAGAATAACAGAAAAGAGGTACAAAAGATGGTAAGAATCATTATGAGCGGCTGTAATGGTCACATGGGTCAGGTAATCTCCGGCCTGGTAAAAGAAGATCCGGAAGCGGAAATTGTAGCAGGTATTGATCTTGTTCATAATCGTGAGAATGGCTATCCTGTGTTTACAGACATGGATGCCTGTGATATAGAAGCAGATGCAATGATTGATTTTTCTTCTGCGAAGGCTACAGACAAGGTATTGGAATATTGTGGATCCAAAAAACTGCCGCTGGTTCTTTGCACGACAGGTCTGTCTGAAGAACAGATCCGGAAAGTTTCTGAAACAGCAGAGCATACAGCAGTGCTTCGCTCTGCAAATATGTCCCTTGGAATCAATACATTAATGAAGCTTCTGCAGGATGCGGCAAAAGTACTGGCAACTGCAGGATTTGATGTGGAAATCGTAGAGAAACACCATAATCAGAAAGTAGATGCACCAAGCGGTACGGCGCTTGCTCTGGCTGACAGCATTAATGAAGCAATGGATCAGCAGTATCACTATGTATATGACAGAAGTCAGGTAAGAGAAAAAAGAGATGCAAAAGAAATGGGAATTTCTGCTGTCCGCGGCGGAACCATTGTAGGAGAGCATGAAGTATTCTTCTGCGGTCCGGATGAAGTGATCGAATTTAAACATACTGCTTACTCAAAAACGGTATTCGGCAAAGGGGCGGTAGAAGCTGCAAAATTCCTGAAAGGAAAAACTGCAGGATTATATAATATGAGCCATGTGATCAATGGTTAAAATGAGAGGTGTTGCCTTTTTCTTATAGAAGGCAGCACCATTTTTTTTGATTGTTACATAAAAAATCCTTTTCTGTACATATTATTTATACGACAGCAATTGCTGAAAAAACAGGAAAAGGAGAACGCACCATGAAAAAAATCAAGAAATGTATGCTTGCATGTGTAATTGCAGGAGTATTATGTATGATGACAGCCTGCGGAACCACAAATAATGGAACGACCAATAACGCAGCGGACAATAATGGGACGATGAATGACGGAACGACCAATAATGGAAGTACCAATAACGGAAGTACCAATAACGCAGCGGACAATAACGGAACGAGCAACAACGCAGCGGACAATAACGGGACGATGAATAACGGAACGACCAATAACGCAGCGGATGATAATGGAACTATGAATGAAGGAACCACGAATAATGGAACTACAAATAATCGGAAGGATAATAATGGTGTTGTAGGGGATGTAGGAGAAGATATTGTCAATGGCGTGGAGGACCTTGGCAGAGATATGGAAGATAATACAAACCGAGCAACTCCGTAAGCAGACAAGAGATACAGCGCAGACAGATATCTGCGCTGTATTTGAATAGTGACACAAAAAATATAAATAAGTTAAAATTTTCTAAAAACTGTTGAACAAAACAAACAATATTGGTATAATAAAAATACATTACAGAAACGTAAGTAATCTGTAAAATACACGTAAAAGGGGTTGGACAGCATGAAGTTTATTATAAGCGGAAGAAATATCGATATTACAGACGGACTCAGAAGTGCAGTAGAGGATAAACTTGGCAAGCTGGAAAGATACTTTACAGCAGATACGGAAGTTATAGTTACATTAAGTGTAGAAAAAGAACGTCAGAAGATAGAAGTAACCATTCCGGTGAAAGGAAACATTATTCGATCCGAACAGGTAAGCAATGATATGTATGTTTCCATTGATCTGGTAGAAGAAATCATCGAAAGACAGTTAAGAAAATACAAAACAAAAATCATTGATAAAAAACAGAATACAGGTACTTTCCAGCCGGAATTTGTAGAGAAAGATTTCGGAGATGATACCAATGAAATCAGAATTATCCGTACCAAGAAATTTGGTTTCAAGCCAATGTATCCGGAAGATGCATGCGTACAGATGGAACTGTTGGGACATAACTTCTTCGTATTCCAGAATGCGGAGACAGAAGAAGTCAATGTAGTATACAAGAGAAAAGGAAACACTTACGGTTTGATCGAACCGGATTTTACAGACGGAGAAGAATAAAAATCTGACACCGAAATATTGCATTGAGGGGAAAGATTATCTATATAGAAGGGTCGTGTACCTTGCAATATAGTGTCACTTTAAATGGAGTTGCGTTGTCAGGCGCAACTCTTTTTATGATATAAGAAATTGTAATTTTTTAATTCAAATGCAAGGAGGAATTTCATGGAAACAAGAGTGGCAGTTATCAGTATCATCATTGAAAATCCGGATTCCGTTCAGCCGATGAATGAAATTCTGCATCATTATGGCGATTATATTATCGGCCGTATGGGTATTCCATACAGAAAAAAAGGAATCAATATTATCAGTATTGCCGTTGATGCACCGCAGGATGTCATCAGCGCAATGTCCGGAAAAATCGGAAAACTGAAGGGAGTCAGTTCCAAGGCGACTTACTCCAACGTGACAGGCAAATGACGGGCACAGCAAGAATCGGAAAATTAAATTTGAGATGGAAGATTGCACTGGTTATCCTGCCGTTTGTAACAGCTCTGATTGCCCTTGGAATCGGGCGTTACTTTATGACTCCTGCAGAGGTTTTGGATGCAATTCTTGGTCGTTTTACCGGCAGGTACGAGGTGAGCGACATGGCTTATAAGACAATCTGGAATCTGAGAATCCCGCGCATTTTACTGGCATTGTTAGTTGGAGCAGGACTTTCTACCGCAGGATGTGCATTTCAGAGTCTGTTTGCCAATCCGTTAGCGACACCGGATACATTAGGCGTTGCCAGTGGTGCAAGCTTTGGGGCAGCTCTGGGAATTTTGTTGGGATTTGACATGCTCGGTATGCAGACTACCTCATTTTTGATGGGAGCATTGGCAGTGGCACTTACCTGGCTTGGCGGTTCGGGAAAAAGCCGTGGACTGAGCAGCGTGGTGTTGTCGGGTATTATGATGGGATCCCTGTTTAATGCATTGGTTTCTCTTGTGAAATATCTGGCAGATGCGGAAACACAGCTTCCGGCGATTACGTACTGGCTGATGGGGGGACTGAACAGTGCCGGATATCGTAGTCTGCTGTTCGGAGCACCACCGGTTATTCTTGGTATTTTTCTATTATTTTGTATTCGTTGGAGAATGAATCTGCTGCCTTTGTCCGAAGATGAATCCAAATCTTCCGGTATCAATCTTTATGTGCTTCGGGGAGTGACGATTATCTGTGCAACCGTAATTACGGCGTCCTGTGTATCCATGTGTGGTCAGGTAGGATGGGTCGGACTCCTGATTCCGCACATGTGCCGCATGAAATTTGGCAGCAACCATATGTCTTTGGTTCCGGCTTCCATCAGCTTCGGTGCAGTATTTATGGTTATCGTTGATACGGCGGCAAGAACTATGACAGCTTCGGAAATTCCGGTGTCGATTTTGACGGCAATCATCGGGGCACCTTTCTTTATTATTCTGATGAGAAAAAGCGGAGGATGGCAGCTATGAAACTGCGTGTAGAGAACGGAAGCTTTTACTACAAAAAAAGCGTTCCGATTTTTGAAAATATCAATTTTGAAGCAAAGGAAGGAGAAATTTTAGCGATTCTCGGACCCAATGGCGCAGGAAAAACAACGATGCTTCGCTGCATTACCGGGATGTTAAAATGGAAAGCAGGAAAAAGTCTTTTGGATAACGAAGACATTGCTTCCATGCAGCCACGAAAACTTTGGAGCAAGATGGCTTATGTACCACAGGCAAAATCCGTTTCTTCTGCTTACACAGCCCTGGAGATGGTTCTGCTTGGAAGAAGCAGTCATTTAAATGTGTTTGAATCACCTGGACAGGAGGACGTAAAGAAAGCATTCGAAGTGATGGGGTTTTTGGAAATCGCACATCTGGCAGATAAAAAATGTTCCGAAGTCAGCGGCGGTGAATTACAGATGATTCTGATTGCAAAAGCACTGGCATCGGATCCGAAGGTACTTGTTCTGGATGAGCCGGAGTCCAATCTGGATTTTAAAAATCAGTTGGTGGTATTAAACGCTATGAGCAATCTGGCAGCCCGTGGGATGACTTGCATTTTTAATACGCATTATCCGGCACATGCGCTGCAGCGTGCCCAGAAGTCTCTCATTTTATTGAAGGGAGGTTCTTATGTATTCGGAGATACGACTTCCGTTGTGACTGAGACAAATATTCTCAGAGCATTTGGGGTTGATGCGGTGATCAGTGAAATTGAGACGCCTGGCAATCTGCTGAAAAATGTGGTGCCGATCGACATTATGGCAGAAGAAAAAAAGGAACGGTTGAAAACGGTTGATAAGCGCTGCATTGCAGCGATGACGATCATTGCAAACAGCAATGAGATCGCGGATAAAATCAATGGTCTGCTGCATGAATACAATTTCCTGCTGATTGGGCGTATGGGAATGCCATACCGGGAATGCGGTTTGTATATTATCCATGTGACTCTGGACGGAAAAGAGAATCAGATTTTGGAACTGGCGCATAAGCTCAATGTTCTGCCGGGAATCCGTGTAAAGACAACCTTTGCAAAAGGAGATTTTGACGACAGGGGGGAAAAACAAATTGACGAATCAGGAAATTATTCAAAAATTGAATAGAGAGCACACGCTGGACAGCAAAGAATGGGAACAGATTGTTGAAACCTACAGCAAAGAAGATTTGGATTACGCCATGGAACTGGCGAGGAAGACTGCGATTGCGGAGTTTGGAAAGATGATTTATTTTCGCGGGATCATTGAGTTTTCCAATATCTGTAAAAATGATTGTTACTATTGTGGGATTCGCAAAAGCAACAAGGCCTGTTCCAGATACCGCCTGGATTTCGATGACATTTTAGCCTGCTGTGCGGAAGGGTATGAAAATGGATTTCGTACCTTTGTTCTGCAGGGGGGTGAGGATGGATGGTTTGACGATGCGCGTATGTGCTGGATCGTAAGGAGTATCAAAGAAACTTATCCGGATTGTGCGGTGACGTTATCGCTTGGAGAACGGAGTTTTGCATCCTATAAAGCATTAAAGGAGGCAGGCGCAGATCGCTATCTGCTTCGGCATGAAACGGCAGACGCAGCGCATTATCGTATGCTGCATCCGGAATACCAGAAGCTGGAAATTCGAATGCAGTGTCTGAAGGATTTGAAAGCATTGGGTTATCAGACCGGATGTGGAATTATGATAGGGACACCGGGACAGACGCCGGAAACTCTGGCAAAAGATATGAAATTCATGGAAGCGTTTCAGCCGGAAATGATTGGTGTCGGACCGTTTATCCCTCATAAAGATACACCGTTCAGGGGAGAAAAAAGGGGAAGTGTTGCACTGACGTTGCTGGTTCTTGCTCTTTGCAGAATTATGCTGCCGAAGGTACTCCTTCCATCTACGACTGCACTTGGAACGGCGGAAACGGATGGAAGAAAACAAGGCATTCTTGCAGGATGCAATGTAGTAATGCCGAATTTATCACCCATGTCAGTCAGAAAAAAATATATGCTTTATGATGAAAAAGCCGGTACAGATATCACAGCAGCAGAAGGAATTACATTACTGAAACAACAAATGAAGGAAATCGGATATGAAGTTGTCGTAGGACGTGGCGATTTCGGAAAGGAAAAAGAAGATGATTAAAATAGCAGTTTATGGAAAAGGCGGCATCGGAAAATCTACAACGGTTTCAAACCTTTCCGCGGCACTTAGTAACATGGGTTATAAAGTGATGCAGATTGGATGTGACCCGAAAGCAGATTCAACGGTAAGTCTTCACGGAAAAGAAAAAATTAAGACGGTTCTGGATCTGGTACGTGAAAAGAAAAATGATTTCTCTCTGGAAGATATGGTGACCAAAGGATACGGCGGTGTCATCTGTGTGGAGGCAGGAGGGCCGACTCCGGGGCTTGGATGTGCAGGACGAGGCATTATCGCGGCGTTAGAAAAATTGGCAGAAAAGGGGGCTTATGAAACTTATCAGCCGGATGTGGTCATTTATGATGTTCTTGGTGATGTAGTGTGTGGTGGATTTTCGATGCCGATGCGAGGCGGATATGCAGATCAAGTCTTCGTGATCACATCAGGAGAAAATATGGCAATTCATGCGGCTGCAAACATCGCTATGGCAATTGACGGTTTTAAAGGACGCGGTTATGCGCAGCTTGGGGGTATTATCTTAAATCGCAGAAATGTCAAAGATGAGGAAATGAAGGTAAAAGAGCTTGCTGCTGATATTCACTCGGAAATTATCGGAACGCTGAGCAGAAGTGACACAGTTCAGGCGTCAGAAGATTTGGGGAAAACGGTGATCGAGGCGTTTCCGGACAGTGAAATGGCAGGAGAATATCGGACACTGGCAAAGGAAATTATGAAAATTTGCGGGGGTGATGTATGTTAAAAAAAGTGAATGAACCAATGGAACGGAAACTGGAAGGGATTCGGATTGCAGATGCAGACTTTCCGGCTCCGTTTGTATCCGGTCTCGAATATGCTTCCCCTGCCAGGGGAACGTGGAATATTGTACATACCGGAATGCTGATTCCACAGGCACATGAGATTTTTGTCTGTGCAGCGAGCTGCTTGCGGGGTGTGGTGCTGACAGCGGCGGAAATGCATGCGGAAGACCGTTTTTCTACGGTAGCGGTGCGGGAACATAACCTGTTGGACGGCGATATGGAAGATCTGGTAATCGAGGGCGTCAGCGATATTATCGAGAAATTGCCGAAACGTCCGCCGGCGGTACTGGTTTACACGAGCTGTGTACACCATTTTGCAGGCTGTGATTTGGATATGATCTACAGAGAACTGCGCGGGCGGTTTCCGGATATTGATTTTACGGACTGCTACATGAATCCGATTATGCGAAAAAGCGGTCTGACACCAGACCAGCTGATGAGAAGCCGTTTGTATACGCTTTTGAAAAAAAGGGAACTATGTCCGGATGCTGTGGCAATCATCGGCAATGATTTGCCGACAAGAAAAGAAAGTGAATTGATGGAAATTTTACTGTCTAATGGCTTAACCGTTCATGAGATTACGTCCTGCAAGAATTATGAAGAATATCAGAAAATGGCCGAAAGTGCGTACTACATTTCTTATAATTCGGCTGCAGTTGCAGGAGGAGAGATGTTAAGCAAACGGCTGGGCGGCACCCATATTTATGTGCCATTCAGTTTTGATTATGAAGAGATTGTGCGGGGATTCAGGCAGTTAGGGGATTGCCTTGGGATAAAAATTCCGGATTTTTCAGACAGGAAACGTGCGTGTGAACAGGAGTTAAAAGAGACCTTTGCGCTGATAGGAAAAACACCCATTGCAATTGATTATACGTATTGTCCGAGACCGTTTGGTCTGGCAAAAATGCTGTTAGATGCCGGATTTGCAGTAGAAAAAGTTTATGTGGACAGTATTTCCGGAGAGGATCAAAAGGATTTTGATTATCTGAAGGAACAGTTTCCGGATCTTGTGATTTATCCGACGGTCCATGCAGGAATGCGTTTTATGGC
>JALFGN010000081.1 GCA_022777285.1 Blautia sp. | reverse complement strand
AACATTGGTAAGGTCTACAGCGAAATGTACCAATACCCTTTCCTTAAAGGCAAAAATCGCATCCTTACCGGCACGATCAAACTTATACTGATTAATCGCATTTGTTGTATCCTGTCCTGTAAACTGACATTTCAATTCCATTCCTCTGCTACAGAAAGCATACCTCCGGTTCCACAGGCAGGATCATAAATCGTCTTTGCCACATTATTGCCAGAAAGGATGTCATTATCATCATAGAAGAGAATATTAACCATAAGTTGGATAACTTCTCTTGGAGTGTAATGCTGTCCTGCATCTTCATTATGAGACTCAGAGAATCTTCTTATAATTTCTTCAAAAATATATCCCATTTCAAGGTTAGAGATTTCATTCGGATGAAGATTTCCTCTGTCTGTTGTATATTCCTTTAAAACAATATACAGAATCCCCTTATTTGCCATCGTTGTGATGTGTCCATCAAACTTAAATTTTTCCAGAATATCCCGCACATTTGCTGAAAATTTATTCAGATACTCTCTAAAATTCTCCTCAATGTGGTCAGGATCATCCATAAGTCTTTCAAATGTATATTTACTTGTATTGTAAAAATCCTTTTTTGAAGCCTTACGAAGTAAAATATCTTTCATTGGAAGATTCTTTACTTCATCGTATTTCTGTAATACCGCATCCTTCGTATCTGAGAGAATACAGTCAAAACGTCTGATTACTGTAAGTGGTAATATAACATCTCCATATTCATGTGGTTTATATACACCGGTAAGCTTATCTGCTATTGCCCATATTAGGTCTGCTTTCTGATCTATTTTTGCACTTCTCGTAGCCATTTACATTTTCCTCCATAAGGTAATTTACTTTTCTTTGTTATCTGGTACATAGTCAATCAAATCTCCAAAGTTACAATCCAACTCTTTGCAGATTTTTTCCAAAACAGATAGTTTCACCGACTCGCAGTTTGTCATCTTTGCTATTGTACTGGAGCTAAGACCAGTCTTGGCACACAAATCTCCTTTTTTCATTCCGTGGTCAATTAACTGTTTCCATAATCCATTATAACTAATTGCCATCCTCTTTTCCTCCGTTTAATGTGCAATCAATATCAAAATTATTTTATCACACAAAAAACTCCTTGTACAATTCGCATTTACAAATATCACATATCTTTTTTCAAATATTGAATATCTTTTTTAATTTATTCACAAACCTTTTGAATTTATCTGCTACAGATACTCTTTTCCTAATTGATGTGGTTAGAAGAAAAACATCTCCAATCTGCTTTCATTATAACGTTCAATCCATATTTACGCATTAAAAAAGGATGCAGGGATTGACTCCCTACATCCTTCATTAGAATTATAATATTATACTTATCTCACACCCCGATCAGCCCCTCTCTCCGGCTTATCTTTTCCCTGCTTTTCTTGAATAATCCTCTTATTAATCTCAAGCCGTTCATGAATGGATAATTTCTTATCTTTTCCAACTACCGCCTGCTTCTGTTGTACCTGTTTCCTATCTGCTTTTCCTGCATCCTTGACCACTGCATTCGCTTCGGTACTTGTTCCCCGCTCATCTGCTCTTCCTTCATTTCTTTCCGTTATCTGCTGTTCTCGTCTCTCTTTCACACCTTTTTCTTCCAGATTGCAAAAGCTCTGCAGATACGGAAGCACATGATTCTGCATGTCTGTCAGATCTTCCATATATTTTTGGAACTCTTCACTTCCTTTACCTTTCTGGTAATTGATCCAATACTCATCTGTAAGCTTCATTTCATTATCATACTTCAACTGACTCACAATACCGCCATGTCCATTTCCAATATCTATTGACTTCTTGAAATGATGCAGCATCTGTTCACCTTTTTCCGCATAATATACAGTCACATATATCTTTGTGATTTTTGTAGGTTCCTCTGTCTTCGAATCACGTTTTGCATACCATTCTTTATCCATTTCTGCTGTTTTTGCATCCAGCTCGGATAACTTCTGACATCTTGGATTCATGAGAGCACTTTCTTCACAATAGTTTACATACACCATTGGTTCCAGATTCTTTGGAAACTCCGGCTCATAGACTTTCAGTCTTTCAATCAATACACCTGCACGCACAGACTGGTCACATTCTTCGTCTACAATATCCTTCAGATAAGAAATATAAGAATGTGTATTGCCACTCTGCAAATCCAACATCACCTCTTGTACCGTATTTTCTCCCGTCTCCACATTATCTCGATACTCATACGGATCAAAAGCTTCTGCAATCTCATCCAATGCCTCTGCCAACTGTTC
This sequence comes from Blautia sp., assembly GCA_022777285.1. Classification (GTDB taxonomy): domain Bacteria; phylum Bacillota; class Clostridia; order Lachnospirales; family Lachnospiraceae; genus Blautia. The sequence continues at coordinate 19,257 of JALFGN010000081.1, read as the reverse complement.
TGTGGTCATCTTCTCTGGATACATTGCTTCCCGAACATCCCGCATTGGTACATACTTATAGTCCGGCAATGCATCATGAATTTTCTCAATCCCTTCCCGTATCAGTGCAAGTTCTCCATAAAATCGAACATCGTCCATCAGATTTCCAAGTACTGTATTTCCTTTTACGATTGCAAATTCAGCATCATCATAGTAACTGTCTTCCGGATCACGATAGATAATCCCCATACTGCATACTCGATAGGCATTCTCAGGATTCTCCCTATATTTTTCATAAACCGCAGCAATCTGATTAACATCGGTACTTTTTTCATAAGCTCCCATATCATGGAACTCATCACATTCTGCGGCAAAGTATTCCAGATACGGTTCTTTCTTCGGTGGCATATTATTGAGGACATTATCAATCATGTTATAATTTGCCTCTTCCAGTTCTTCTACCTTTGCCAATGGCTTATATTCGCCCTGGCTTTTCTGAATCTCTGCCATTACAACCTCATCCATTTCTTCTACCTTTTTCATCAACTGATCATAATCCCCACGGATGCGTTCTCCAGTCCATCCTTCGTCTTCCAAAAGTTCCTCTGCCGCTTCTTCAATAGAAATTTCACCATTTTCATAGACGCCACCATCCATCAGGCGGAAATCTTCATCGTAAAAGGAATAATCATATCCTCCTTCTGTTCTCTGAATAGCAAAGTAACGTTCTCCTACCTCATATGCCAGTTCACTAAGAACCTGTTCTTCCAGATTCAGGAAAGAATCTAGCTGTTCAAAACTGATACTGTCTACAAAATGAGCGGTTACCTTTCCCCCCTCATTCAGAACTACGATATCACTGACAGACAGGGAATGTCCTCGAAAGTCTTCTGGTCTGTCGATGTTGAATCGTTCAAATATATCATCTAGCGACATATTTCCAAATAATTCTCCCACATAGACCAGTTCATAGTCTTCTTTTTTAATCTGCATCCCGTGACTTTCAATGAAGCTCATATTCATAAACGCATAGTTTTCACCTGGCAAACCATCTCTTATTTGATAAATACCGAATGTTCGTCTTGTCCCTAATAGCAGATTTGCCTCTTTCAAAGACTGAATCTGCGGATATTTCTGCATCTCCCATTCCAAATTGCGGAATCGTTCCAGTTCTTCTGTAGACATCTGATAATGCTCCGGACCTCGTTCAATCTCCATTCGCTCTGTAACATAGATTGGTGATGAAAAATTGGTAATCAGATAGATATCTGCTCCGGCATCATATAATTTCAGAGCTTCTTCCTGTCCAATCACATTCATCGGCTCCTGAAATGCTCCAAAATCTTCATCTGCATAATCCAGATCCTGATCCCTTATCCGTTCCCACATCTGTGATTCCATGCCAAACAGCCCTTCATGTGCCTGTATCATTTCTTTACTTGCATACTCTCCCTTGCTGCCATCACTACCCAGGCAATAGATTTTAGAACCCATTCTGTGATAATCCAGGGCTGCTGCTTTTCTAAGCGGCACCATATCCTCTGCTGTATATCCATAATCCCGAAGTTCCAGCTTGCCTATGGTTGGATCTGGTAAGTCCTGAATATCCATTTGGGCATCATCCAGAAGTTCCTCTACTCTATCTTCATCTGACCGATTGACTGCATCTGCCAGATTTCTTACCAGCGTCCTTACTTTCTCTTCTTCGCCAACCAGATTTGCATATTCAAAAATCTGTTCTTTTACGTCCGCTGGAATTGCTATTCCCATGTGTTCTGCACGGTCTATTTGTTCCTGTGTATATTCCTGCATTTTCTGCGTTTCTATTCCTGTTATCATGTTTCTCGCCATATAAGTTCCTCCTGTATTCCCAAAAGTGGCATAACCGGCAGAACATTCTTTCTACCAAATTATGCCATCTTTCCTGTTTTCTTATTCCAGACCGAAGTCCCTTTTTCTATCTTCCCTGCCATTCTCGCTTTCCCGCTGGCTTTTTTCTTTATAAATCTGCAATTTCTCATGGATAGAACCACGTGCCGGTCGTTCTTCTTTCTCTTTCGATTCTGACTGCTCTGCTTCTGTGTCTTCCCGTTCATCCATATTAAGAAGGGCATTTAGTTCTGACAGTCGCTCCAGTTTCTGGTTCAGTTCCTCTTCTTTTGTGAATGGCTTTCCAACTTCCTCTTTGGCATTTGTAAGCTGCTCCTGTACCGTTTCCAATCGTTGCTCCGCTTCTGCCAGTTTCTCCGGATAGCTTTCCAGAAGATTATTGATACGGGTGATATTTCCCAGGGCATCTGCTCCCAGATGAACTTTCGATACCGATTCATGCTTCACAGACAGGATAAACTCCTTACTCCAGCTGTCGAACTGGATTCTCATGTTGAATCCCTGATAGTTTCCGATATCCATTGCTGCATCGACTGCTTTCATGTCCTTGCAGACTGCCAGTAGTGCCGCTCCTGCTTCTTTCTTTTCTGTAAATACTTTGCCGCTGATCTCCATGGAAAACTGTTCTGGATCTGTGATTTTATGCTCCTGATAATGGGCAATATCCGCTTTGTAGCTATCAATAGTCTCGGTCAATTTTGCAATCTGCTGTGGAAAATTTCTTGCAATATCATCTTCCAGACGGTACTGGTTATTCATGTGATTGGCTTTTAAAAGTTTCAGTTTTGCCACATCCACGTCCAGTGCCATCTTTTCTTTTACTGCCGGATTTCCAGTTGCCAGTGCCTTAACCTCTGCATAGGACAGTGCCGCTTCGTCCACATCTTCGCAGCTTCTGACCGGTGCTTTGCTCGTCATAATCTGGGAGATGAACTTCTGTTTATTTTCGATCAACTGCCACATGTAGCTGTCGAAGGTGGATTCTGTCACATACCGAAAGATATGAACCTTTTTATTGTGATTTCCCTGCCGGATGATACGTCCTTCCCTCTGCTCCAGATCAGACGGTTTCCAGCCAATATCCAGATGATGCAGAGCAATCAGACGATCCTGCACGTTGGTACCGGCACCCATCTTTGCTGTTGAACCAATCAAAAAACGAACCTGCCCAGATTTTACTTTTCCAAACAGCTCCGTCTTCTTTGCTTCGGTATTTGCATCATGAATGAATGCAATTTCTTTTTCCGGTACACCTTTCGCCATCAGCTTCTGTTTCAAGTCATCGTAAACATTGAAACTGCCATCGCCTTTCGGTGTGCTCAAGTCACAAAAAATGATCTGCGCCGATTTCTGTACAACTGTATCTTTCCAGATTTCATAGCTTTTTTCTGCACAGACCGACACTTTACTGCCCGGATCGTCTGGCAATAGTTCATTGACCAATCGCTGATCCAGTGCCAGTTTTCTTCCGTCATTGGTAATTTTCAGCATATTGTCTACACTAGCATCTACGCCACCGTTTCTTACCACTTCCGCACGCTCTCCTAGGCTTGCTACGATTTCTTTCTGCTGTTCTGTTGGTTTCAATACTACAGTTTCGTATTCCGCTTCCGGTACTGGAAGATTCAACTGATCCGAAGTCTTGATATCTGCAATCTCCTTGAACATATTCATCAGTTCCGGGATATTATAGAATCTGGCGAATCTGGATTTTGCTCGGTATCCGGTTCCTTCCGGTGCAAGTTCAATGCTGGTCACAACCTCTCCAAACGTGGATGCCCAGGAATCAAATAATCCCAAGCCCATATTCTGTAATTTGCTGTTCTGCAGATATCTCTGCATGACATAAAGTTCCGTCATGCTGTTGCTGATCGGTGTGCCCGTTGCAAAGGTAATGCCTTTTCCACCGGTAATCTCATCCAGATACTGACATTTATTAAACATATCTGCTGATTTCTGTGCTTCGTTCTGGGCAATTCCGGCTACATTTCTCATTTTTGTATAAAGGAACGCATTTTTATAACTGTGTGCCTCGTCTACATACAGATGATCCACTCCCAGTTCTTCAAAGGTAACTACATTATCCTTTTTCTCTTTCTGATTCAGCTTCTCCAGTCTTGTCATCAGCGTTTTTCTGGTCTTTTCAATCTGCTTTACCGTATAGCGGCCGCCATCCTGCTCATATCTTGCACTCTGGATTGCGATTTCCAGATCGTCAATCTGCTTCCGCAGCATGGCTTCCTGCCTCTCATCAGAGATTGGGATACGCTCAAACTGGGAATGACCGATGATAATCGCATCATAGTTTCCCATAGCGATTCTGGCACAGAACTTTTTCCGGTTCGCCGGTTCAAAATCTTTCTTGGTTGCCACCAGGATATTGGCTCCCGGATATAACTGCAGGAACTCGGCTCCCCACTGCTCTGTCAGATGGTTCGGCACGACAAATAGATTCTTTTGTGATAATCCCAGACGTTTGCTCTCCATTGCAGCCGCTACCATCTCGTAGGTCTTCCCAGCTCCTACTACATGAGCCAGAAGCACATTATCCCCGTAAAGCTGATGTGCGACAGCATTTTTCTGATGTGGGCGAAGTTCAATTTCCGGGTTCATTCCTGGGAAAGTCAGATGACTGCCATCGTATTCACGGGGACGGATACTGTTAAACCGTTCATTATAAACTCTTACCAGTCTTTCACGTCTCTGTTGATCTTTGAAAATCCAATCCTTAAATGCTGCTTTCATGGCATCCTGTTTCTGTGATGCCAGCATAGTTTCTTTTTTATTGAGGACACGAATCTCATCCCCATTTTCATTGACACTCTTATCATAGATACGAACATCTTTCAGATTCAGTGTATCTTCCAGAATCCGGTAAGCATTTGCCCTCTCGGTTCCATACGTTGCATAGGCAAACGCATTTCTTGGACTGTCTGCATTTTTCCCGGTAATCCGCCACTCACCATTCACCTCAGAATATTTTACCTGTATCTCCTTCTGTGCAAGATACCACGGAGTATGAAGCAGTTCCCTCATAAAGTCCTGATAATCCGATGGTTCAATCCAGGTTGCCCCAATCCTTACTTCGATTTCAGATGCTTCCAGTTCTCTTGGCTGAACTGCTTCCAATGCACGGACATTCGGTGTGAATTCCGGGTGATTCTCTGCAAAGGTTCTTGCTGTGTTTAACTTCTCCCTGACATTTCCAGATAAATACTCATCTCCACTCTCCCACTGGTCTGTCAGTGGGTTCTTAAATATAACTCCAACCAGTTCCTCCGTGATTTTTTCTTCTGTCTTTCCTGTCAGCTGTGCCATATAGGACAGATCCACCTTTGCTCTTTCATTCAATGATAATGCTAAGGCTTCTGTCGCAGTTTCCACACTGGTTACCGCCACTGCCTTTTTGATGGTTCGTTTCGTAAACATGTCTGCTTTTCGCTTCAATGTTCCATCTTCGTTCAGGTCTTCCAGAGAACACAACAGACAATAAGAAGCGTCATCAGAAAACGCCCGCTTGTTTGCATTACTTCCGATGACTCCATACTTTGCTGTGTAAGCATCATATACTTGATTCAATTTCTCCTGCTGTTTGTGAATTTCTTCATCTGTTACGGATTCTTCCATCTGCATGGCAATCAGTTCACGCACCGTGTCTCGGATCTCCACCATACCTTTTACACGTTCTGCAGTAGCGGCAGGCATCTTTACCTGATTCATCAGAGAGTTAACACGGTAATATACCTGATCATCTACAACCGCATAACTGTAATTACGAACATTCGGATCTGCCGGGATACTCTCTGGTACATCATCCAGTTCTGCATCCACATCAACTGCAGGTGCCATATTTCCATGAATATTCCTGACAGCTTCTGCAAGCTGGACTTCAAGATCAGCACCTTCTATCGGCATACAGGTTGTTTCCATACCATACGGACCGGATACCTCTTTCATCTCACCCAGAATCATTTCCGGATGGTCTGCAAAATACTGATTGACCGTAATTCCATTGGCATCACTTCCAAGATTCACCCACTCCGGCATCTCTTTTGTCATGCTGTCACGCTTCTGGAAGAATAAAATATCTGCACTGACTTCCGTTCCTGCATTTGCTTTGAATGCTGTGTTCGGCAGGCGGATGGCTCCAAGGAGATCGGCACGTTCTGCCAGATACTTTCGGACTTCCGGTGATGCTTTATCCATGGTTCCTTTTGTTGTGATCAAAGCTGCCACACCACCCGGACGCAACTGGTCGATTGTCTTTGCCAGAAAATAATCGTGAATCATAAAATTATAGCGGTCATATTGCCTGTCATTCACTTTATAAGCTCCAAATGGCACATTTCCGATTGCCACATCGAAGAAATCATTCGGATAATCTGTCTTCTCAAAACCTTTAATCTGGATATTGGCATCTGGGTAAAGCAGTTTTGCAATTCTACCGCTGATACTGTCCAGTTCCACACCATAGAGTTTTGACTGGTTCAGCTTCTCAGGAAGCATTCCAAAGAAGTTACCAACACCCATGGATGGCTCCAGGATATTTCCTTTTGTAAATCCCAGATTTTCCAACGCCTGATACATACTTTCAATCACGATTGGCTGTGTGTAATGGGCATTTAAGGTAGAAGCTCTGGCTGCTGCATATTCTTCCGGTGTAAGGACTGTCTTTAATTCCAGATATTCCGTCTCCCATGCGGATTTTGTTTCATCGAAAGCATCAGCAAGACCTCCCCAGCCTACATATCGGGATAAAATCTCCTGTTCGTCTGGTGTGGCATTGCGGTTTTCTTCCTCGCATTTCTTTAAAAGCTGGATTGCCATGATATTAGCACGGAACTTTTCCTTTGGTGTTCCCTGTCCCAGTTCATCATCTGTGATATGGAAGTTTGTTGCTGGAATATCAGACTGTTCTGGTGTTATATCTTCCTTTTTTTCTGCATCTTCTACTGCTTCCGGTTGTGTCTCAACTTCCGACGGTTCCTGATTTTCCTCTCGTATTTCCTGCTGATCAGAGCCTTCCTGCTCCACTTCCAAAGCCTGCTGAGCTCCTTCCAGATCCGCCTGTCTCTGTGCTTCCTGCCGTTCTTCATACTTTTCCAGTTCTTCCGGTGATAAGAAATCATCGGTGCGAATCAGCTGACGGACACGTTCTGCAACCTTATTCCACTTTAATAGAACTTCTACATCTGGACTGCCAATCTTCCCTTTCGCAAGTTTTAATCCTTTCGCATCATGGGAAGCATCGGATTCATACGCTCCCGGTATCCCAGGTGCTGCTCCACCTGTACCATACTCATTTTTCAGAAACTCAGCTGCATCCTTTATATCGTGATGTTCCATGAAATACTCATAGATCCGATTCCGTCCTCCGGCAGTGATCCCGCCTCTTCTAAGGACTGCATCTATCTCATCCTGTGTGATAAAGGAAAGGGCCGGACGTTCGACCGTAAATTTCTGGTCTACCCAGGAACGCTCCCTCTGGAGATCCTGAAAACGCTGGAAATATTCCGGATTATGCTGAATCTCCCACCTGCGATAATCTTCTGGATTCTCATCCATATCTTTCTGCAGCCATTCAAAGCGATGGGCAATTGCATCTGCTTCCGCTGAATCTGTCCAAGCTTCCCGCACGACATCCTGCCAATCCGAATATGATTGCTGCTCCTCCCGGTTTCTGCTGGTATCCCGAAAATGGAGTGCAAGAAGATTGGTCATTTCTTCCTGCTCCTGTTCAATGGCGTTATTGGAAATCAGATTATCCACGTAACTTCTATCCTCATACATATCCCGGATTCTGTCCGCCGCTTCTTCCCACGTAACCATGCGATCAAAGTTTCTTCTGGCGGAATCTCCCCGTCGGATACGGATACCATCATTGTCATACCAGATACTGATTTTCTGTCCATCTATGGTAAATCCTTTTCCACCTGTTTCATATTCCTCCTTCAGGAAGTTCTGCATTTCTTCATTATCCAGACCTTCAATCAGTCTTGCCGTAATATGAAACAGTGTATTTTTCTGTCCACTTCCCGTGCGGAGAATATCATCTACTACTTCATCAGAAATAAGAAAAGCGGCTGGCTGTTCTAATGCAGCTACCGCTTTCCTTATTTCTCCTAACTGTTCCTCTTCTGTCGGGAACAGACTTAATTGTAAATAATCTCCTGAATTACCAGTTCCTCTGCCTGTGCTTTGATCTGGTTCATGTGTCTGGTCCATGCCATCCCGTCTGCCATTTTGTCCGGTGCCGGGTTTTTCTCCAGAAGTTCTGACATCAGGTTGTCTACTCTCTGCCTTGCCTGGCTGTCGATTTCCATCAGATGACTGTCCAGACGGTTCTGTAAGGTCAGAATGTTGAATCTGGCTACTTTGTGGTTTCTCAGATACTCTTTCCTCATCAATCCGTACTTCCCGATCGTTCCTCTCGTCTCCTCCAGACTGATATCCGGAATCTGGTACTCTCCATTCTGGCTGTAAGTGATCTCTCTCATGCTCTGTTTCCTCCTTATTTTCTCCTCTATCTTCTGTGTTCCTTGTTTTGCTTTCACGAATTAACGTGTTAAATTCATTATAAGCTACTTCTTTTTCTTTTGCAACCGTTTTCAGATCTTTTTCCAAGTCATTCAACACATATCGTCCAATCTGCATCAATACCGGTCTGCTGATCTCATTCACAGAACTTCCAAGGTGTCCAATAACCTTTAACTGGTTAAAATCTGTAATATGACGAAAATCCTCTGCATCAAGATATTCCTGCACATCCAGTCCGCATCGGTTCAGTAACACATACCAGACACTGTTTGTCATCAGTTCCCGGAACTCCACTTTCTGATTCTGTTCATCCAGATCTTCCAGAAAAGTGCCGGCTACATCCATTTGCAGTTCGTCGAAAGCATCCGGCAACCAGGCCTGCACACTTTCTTCTGCCGCCTGGTGAAGAACCTCTGCTAATCCTCCCTCTGTTGCTTCCAGTGCCAGCCGCTCCTGCAGATAATCTGCCACCAGTTGTTCTCCTTCTGGATTAAGATTCCATAACTGCGGATCTCTGCCCAGATTTTTTACCTTATAAGTATCCTGCACATCAAAAACATATCGGAGTTTCGTTTTTGGTCCGGATGTGTTATCTATCAGGGCAATTCCTTTAGAACCCTTTTTAATCCATCGGTACATCTTCTGGTTCCAGATTTCCATGGATGCCACGGCTGTTGCTCCCGGACGCTGTGCATAGATCAAGAGCTGTTCCGGAAAAGTGTACCGGTACAGCCTGGATGCAGTATTTAGAAACCGCATCCATTCCTGCGGATTGGCAGCAACATCCTTTGCCACTTCCTCCGTCAGAAGTTCCATTGCATATAATTTATTTGCCATCTGTTACTCCCTTTCTTCTTCCCACTTTTCTTCTACAACATCGGCAATCCGTTCCATTGCCCTTGTCATAGAAGGAAAATTACTACTGTTACTTGCTTTTCCAATCTGATCAATAAGAAATTCCGGCATATCTGCAAGTGCTCCGGCAATCATAGCCTTTACCCGGATATCCTCCAGCATAAGAAGCTCTTTTACACCAAATTCTTCACCAAATACATCCTGATATCTCCGTAAGTCATCCAAAAGATATTCCGGTTTTAAATCTCTATCCATTTCCTTTCTTTTATCATCACCATATAAACACCAGTCCATATTCTTTTCTCCTCCATCTTCATAAAATTAGGGACTGCTCACACAGTCCCCTCAAAATCATCGTTATTTCTCGTTATAATACTGAGGCAAGGTCTTTCGCCCTATTCTTTGGGATTGTATCTGTCCCTTTTGCTTTGATCTCCGCCTTGGCTTTCTCCAGTTTTCCATGGATTCCACCTTTTGCTTCTGTCCTCCCAGTTGCTTTTTCTGCTGCTTTTTCTTTCTCCAGACGTGCTTCCCTGCGTTCGGCATTTTCCATAACTGCTGTCTTTCCATCACAGAACTGAACCTTATCCGAAAGCTGTTCCTGCCTCTCTACCTGCGTCTCATTGACTTCCTGTACCATGGCATTTAATTCCGGTACTTCAAACATTCCGTTATCAGGAAGAATCAGCACCTCATGAATTGAAGAGGGAAGAACAAAATAATCACTTCCCAGGCATTCACCGATCTGCTTACGAATATCTTCCTGCAGTAACAGTGATGCACCATTCATTTTTTGTGCATTTGAAAGACAGAACATTGGATTTTCCATTGCTTCAACATTCAGTTTTTCATTCAAAAGATTTTCTGCTTCTTCACCAAAAATCATGGATTTTATCATTTCATTCATGTCCATCAAAACAACACCACGATTTCTGTCTGCCGCCACTGCATCTGCCTGGATTTGTTCTGCTGTCACACCCCATTCATTCATAAGATTGACAGTAACCGGAATACTACCAATTCCTCCCTCGTTTTCTTCCACATTCACTGCGTAATATGCTGCAAAATCTCCATGTTCGGTAACAACTTTATCAGCCAGGCGTTCTTCATTCCATTCCCGGTCACAGATTCTCACCTGTAATTTGTCCTTCATTTTTTCATAATCCAAAATATCCGGAAGACCCATATTGATAAATGCCGCTTTGTCCTGCACTTCAATACGCATATCTGCCACATCACCCACACAGGAATCCAGATTTTTTCCATTGACATATTCCATATAAAGAGAATCCAGATATACCATCGGCACAGCTCTTTGATCACCCTGTGGAATTGAAATGCCAGTCAACCTTAATCCATTATTTTTTGCAACTTCTTCAATACGGATTTCTCCATTCTGATATGAATCCGGCAAATAGTCTTTTACATTATCTTTGACATATTCATAAAATTCTTTTCTGTTCATCATACGCTTTTACCCCTTTCTGATCATGTGATGGTTCATTCTTTTCCTGCTGACCATCTGCTCGGCTTTTTTCTGATAAGCCATCATTCTTTTTAAAGTTCTCTCCTGGTTCTTTCTTGCTTCCTGTCTCTTTTCCATTGTTTTCATCATATTTTTCTGTCCCTTTCTGTGAATTTTTGTATTTTAAAGGGAGCCCTGATTCAGGGCCCCCTTTACTGAGGATTACTGTTTTCTGATTTTCTTTCTGCTGATATAAAGTCCTGCCATGCCTCCGGTAGAGATAAGCAGAAGCAGAATCGGCAGCCAGATATTTGTGTTATCTCCTGTCTTCGGTGCATCTGATACCTTCGTCTCTTCATGGGACTGCGGCACATCTGGTGTGCTTGGTGTTTCCGGAACTTCCGGTTTCTCATTTGTCAGATTGAAAGTAACTTCTACAACCGGCGTACTGTCGTCTGCGTAGGCAAATGTCACTTCATGCTTGGTCTGATCCAGTGTGTATCCATCCAGTGTTTTTGTCTCCACCAGATAATACTTGATTGCTGTATCATATTTGCCGTTCTTGAATGCGGCAATCTCATACAGCTTACTCTCGGCATGACCGGCAGCATCTGTTTTTAAGGTTTCCAGGACCTTTCCTTTGCTGTCACGGAATTCAAATTCTACTCCTTTCAGCGGTTCCCCAGATGATTTATCTGTCTTATTGAGAATGACTTTTCCCTTGGCAGTATCATCTTTCATAACCACTTTCTGGATTTCTCCAGTATCCTTCACCTCAAATGTCACATCCGATGTCAGAAGATATCCTTTTGGTGCCTGTTCCTCTCGTAAGGTGTATCTACCAATTGGCAGTTTTTCAATATAGTGTGCCTCCTCTGTGGAAGTCCAGCTCTCTACTACCTGATCGTCCTTATCAAGAATCGTTAGTTTTGCACCAGGAATCTCTGTATCTCCTGTGATATCTGTCTTGCTGATCTGAACCTTGGTCACATCATCTTTCATCTCATGCTTCTGAATCTCAGCTGTATTCTCAACCGTAAAGGTAATGCTCTCTGCAGTAACATATCCGTCTGCCGGTTTTGTTTCCGTCATGGTATACTCATTACCTACAACAAGTTCTTTGATCACATGAGATCCTTCTGTAGAAGTCCATTCATCCACAACATTTCCATCTGCATCCGTCACTTTCAGGTGTGCACCTGGAAGTTCTTTGCCTGTGGTCAGGTCTGTTTTTGTCAGTTCCACTGTGGTCGGCTGATTTTCAAACGTAAAATCATAGCTTACTTCTGCCTGATCTTCTCCGGCATATTCAAAGGTAAACTCCTGCACTTCTTCCGTTGTCACAAATCCGTCCGGTGCACTGTTCTCTTTTACATAATATTTTCCATCTACTGGAAGATCTGCCGCAAAAGTGATCTGTCCTTTCTCATCGGTTGCTTTCTGCTCGATGAGGGAATCTTTCTCAAGCAACACATCTCCGTTTACATTTTTGATATCTTCACTGGTATAAAGGCCGAAGACGCCGCCTGCAAGAACACGGTCTGTATCTTTTTCTTTCTTCAGAACAGTAACCTTTACTTTCTGACGGGTATTCTGCCATTTTTCATCATAAGTGATTACCGGTGTGTCCTGATCACGGTAGGAAAGATCAACATATCTCGGTTCTCCATCCAATACATAGCCATGGGCAGTTTTAACTTCTTTCACATAGTATTTGCCTGCCGGGAGATTATCCATCTGTGCAATACCATTGGAATCTGTAGTAATAGTTCCTACTTTTTCATCTGCTTTGTAATAATCTTTGCTGACACCATCTGCCGCTTTGATATCTTCCGCAGCAAATACATCGAAAGTCACATCTGTAAGGCTTCCGGTTACATATTCGAAGAGATGCTCCACAGTGCCTTTTACATTGTCCAGAAGTGTCACTTTATCCAAAAATTCTCCATTTTTGTTGATGATTAAAAGTCCTGTCGGCACTTCATCTTTCATCTCTACCTTCTGAATCTCTGCGGTATCTTCCAGTGTGAACTTCACATCCGTTGCTTTCAGATATCCATACGGTGCGATTTCTTCACGAAGGGTATATTCCTCCCCAACGGTCAGTCGTTTAATCACATGTGGCTGGTCTTTTACAGAAGTCCACTGATCTACGACATTCCCCTCTCTATCAAGAACGGTGAGTTTTGCTCCATCCAGTTCCACACCTGTTGTCACATCTGATTTTGTAATTTCAACCGTTGTCGGCTGATTCTTCTTCACTGTTTTCAGTTTTACTGTCTTCACGTCCTGTCCCTGATAAGAAGCATCCAGATTCAGAACTTCATCGGAAGAAACGAATCCTGCCGGTGCCTTTAACTCTTTTACATAATACTGTCCGAGTGGCAGATCCAGCGTACAGGAAGCAATTCCATCTTTATCAGAAGTCATTTCCTGTAACAGGGTATCAGCGTTGACAATGACTTTGCCTTCTGCTTTGATATCATCTTTGTTATAAATGCCAAAGACTGCACCTTCTACCGTTGCTCCGTTTTCTGCATCCTGTTTTTCTACCTGGATTGCAACTTTCTGTCTGTCATCACCAACAGTCACTTCCTGTTCGATCACAGGTGTATCCTGATCTGCATAGACAAATGCTACATCCGATCTGTCATGGTTCAGAACAAATCCTTCCGGTGCTGTTTTTTCTACCACATAGTAAGAACCAAGCGGCAGGTTATCTGCAACTGCTTTTCCGTCTTCCCCGGTCGTTACCGTTGTTACCAGAGCATCTTTTGCATAAATCAGCTGTCTGTTTCCATTTTCATCTTTCTGATAATCCGGTGTGTAGATATTTTCCGCTGCATAGACGTTAAACTCTGCACCTTTCAGATATTTTTCTTCATAAACAAAATCCTTTTTGAATCCACTCAGCATCTCACCTTTTTTATAGATCGTCAGCTTTCCTTTTACCGGATGATTCTCGTAATCAACTGTGATAATGGCATCGCCGCTTTCTGAATCCATCTGATAAGCAGTGTTTGCATCAACAGCAATCTCCATATAATTCTTGTTGATTGTGTACCCTTCCGGTGCGTTGACTTCCTCAATCCGGTAATGTCCGATTTTCAGGTTCTTTGGCATGATCAGATAACCCTGACTGTCTGTAAAATAGGACTTGTGTGTGGTTGTCACAGGATAAGTAGTTACCTGCTCCACGTATTTTTTGTTATCCAGGTCATATACCTTAAATTCTGTTCCTGCAATCAGGACGGATTTCTTTGTTTCATCGTCTTTTTTCACAATTTTCAATTTTGCCTTGAACTCTTTGTCCAGAAGCACACGCCAGATCTGTGGCTCATTCGGATGGTTCTCTGTGATATTCACTTCAAAATCATCGACTGGCTTGTAATTGTGTGGTGTTGTTGTTTCACGGACAATATAGCTTCCAAATGGTAATGGAATACTGCAGGCATAACCTTTTTCATCTGTAAAAATCTCAGTAGCTCCGTTTTCTCCACTCACTACTGGTTTAGCAGAATCAAAATCATAGCTTCCATCTGCTTTCTTTGTAAGGGAAGATTTCAGATAAACTGTAAATCCGGCTCCGGATAACAGATCTGCATCGGTCTTTCCATTGTTGGCTGCTTTGATAATCTGGAACGGCTGCTTGATCACCTGTTCACTGGAAATGCATTCTCTTTTTACTTCTGCAGTCATATCACCTTCATAACTACATTCAAGATCATGTTCTTCTGTATCTGCCAGGTATCCGGTCGGTGGTGTGATCTCCTTGACGTAATATTTGCCAAGATATAAGCCATCTACAGAAGCCTGTCCTTTTTCATCCGTTGTAAGAGAAGCCACCTGTTCCCCTGCTTTATAAATCACACCGGTTGCTCCATCCGGATGCACGATATCTTCACGGGCATATAATCCGTAGACTGCACCTTTCAGTGTTGCATCGCCCTGCGGAACGGCTTTTCCTGTTTCTTTATCAACTTTGAATAAATTGATTTTTGCTGTCACACGGTCATTGCTGAAGGTATGGGCGAAAGATACGGTTGCTTCTTTATCATTGGTGTAAGAGAACTTGAACGTATACACGTCTTCTGTATTTCTTACATAGCCTTCTGGTGCCTGGTCTTCTTTTACGGAATAGGAATGATTGATAGGCAGATCTGCTGTGAATTTTGCCTTTCCATCCTCACCGGTAGTGGCTTTCTCAATCAGGGTGCCTTTCTTTACAACAACTACACCATCTGCATTTTTGATATCGTCTGCCGCATACAGGGCGAAAATACCACCTTCCAGCGGTTTCTTTGTATCTTTATCCTGTTTTACTACAGTGACTTCTGCTTTCTGACGCTCATTGTTGAAGGTGACATCCGCAAATACAACTTCTTTATTCTGTCCGGCATAAGTCAGCGTCACTGTCTTTTCTTCGCCGCCATTATAGAAGTTGTCCGGTGCTTTTGCTTCTTTTACCACATAAGTTCCTAGATGGAGATTCTTCAGGGTAACAGAGCCATTCTCACCTGTTGTCAGATTTTCTTTCACCAGATCACCTTTGCTGTACACTTTTGTACCATACGCAGTCACAATATCTGCTCCGGCATACACGTTGTAAACAGCATTTTTTTGTCTGCGGTTCTCATAATGGAATACGGTTCCACTCTCACTGACTTCTGCTCCGGTAAGCACCTGACCTTCTTTATAAACAGTAAGCTCTGCAAGCTGCTCCTTATTTTCCACGGTTACAGCTGAGGTCTTACTTGCTACCAGTTTTACATTTGTTGCCGTTGCATTTACTACATATCCCTGTGGTGCTGTGATTTCTTTCAGATAAACGGTATCCTGTGTCTTGATAATCGTAACAGAGGATTTTCCATTCTTATCTGTTGCAGGCATCTGAGTGATCAGCTTTGTACAAGCCTCATCGCTGTAAACGCCAAATACTGCACCTGCAAGATTGACATTCGCTGTATCGTCTTTCTTTACGATTTCGATCGTAGCCTGTTCAATCCATGACACCTTTAAGCTTACATATTTTTCATCAGCAACACCTTCTCCAAATACAAATGCCAGATCCTGAACACTTGCATTCGTAGTCAATTTATATGCTGAATAATCTTTTGTAATACTTCCCTTCATTTTTGCAGAAAAAGTATCACTTACATCTCTTGTCTGTGTCAGAGGAGCTGAGAGATAAAACGTGGTTCCTCCTCCAATTGTTACGCTTGCACCTGCCGCACTTACGGTTCCAGTAGATACATTATGGAGCTTTACTCCTTTTGGTAAGTCCATTGTGATTTTCTGCTGGGAAGATGCGTTGAACTTAATGTTCTCCGTTCTCTGAACATTTCTATCTACATAAGCTTTTACATCCGGCTTTGAAAATGACATCGCTACATCTGGTATTTCCGGCTTATTCACACAATAATTATAGAGTTCTTTTGCCAAAGCCTCTCCTGTAGCATTGGTTCCGTAAAATGCATCACTGCTTCCGTTGGCATATGATGCAGCCATGTGAATGATGATGAATCTTTTTCCTTCTGAAAAATCCGTGTGTTTATTCGCAAAAAAGCTTTCGCTCCCTGCGGCATCTGTGCCGTAATAACACACTTTTGCTAACGCCTGATTGTCTCCAATCTTTGTAATTGTATAATTTCCAGATCCAGGTCCTGGCTTAGCTGGCTGTACACAATACGCAATTGCTCTGACGTTTCCGTAGCTGATATAGTACGGCTCTGTCAGATAGGTTCCAAGATTATAATCTGCATATCTATACAGTGGTCCTTTTTCAATTGTTACCTGCTGTGTACTTCTTGCTGAATAAGCTGAAACTGCTTCAAATGTTGCAATCTCTCCCTCTTCCATAGCATCAAGATCCACACCTTCGTCTCCTGCCTGTTCCAAAACATCATGAAGCTCTAACCCTGATTCTTCATCATAGGTATCCTGATTCTGTGCCTGCTCTACTAAATCATCAAATTCATCAGCGTCAATATCGGTAATCTCCGAGTCTGCTTCTGAATCCTCCGCTTCCTCTGTCTGCTGTTCACTGCCAGCGGTTTCTGATTCGGTCACTGCTTCACTCCCTGCAGTTTCAGTCTGAGCTTCTGTTGCTTTCTCACGCACAATCAGTTTTCGGCTGATCTGGTACTTCGGATGCTCTTGATTTACCGGTTCCACATAATAGACCGCTTTGTAAGTGTCCGCATGATCTGTCGTAAAATCCTCATCCTTGTCATTCTTTGCTTCCTCAAATGTGACTTTGACCTTGTTATCATCCTTGATTTCCAGTCCCGTGTAATCTGATTTCACATCAAATACACTGCCTGTTTCAATTTCATAATCTTTGGCAGTCACCACCTCATCTTCATCCAGAAGGTCTTTCACTTCCTCATAAAGTGGAGGTTTTTCCTCTGGCTGGATCTCCGCTGCATATGCCGTCATCGGAGACAGCACTGTACTAAGCATTGTCATGCCTGCCAGCAAGCCAGATACTACTTTTCTAAAATTACCTTTTTTCTTCATGCTAAGGTCCTCTCTTTCATATATTTGTATTAAAACAGACAGTCCTTAGACTGCCTGCAATACACTACTTATCGTTGTGGAAAAATAAGATTGAACTGTACATTTCCCTCTCCGGGATCGACCATCTCCACAGTTGCTTCATACTGTCTCCCTGTTTTTCTTGATACCAGATCCTTATAATGGATTTTTCCTTTAGACAGGAACTTCTTTGCTGCCACCTTATCCATCTTTTTTCCCTGGCTTGCAAGAAATTTATCATTTTTCCATAAGGTAAAAGCACAGTTCCGGTCAGAACAGTAAAAATTTACTTTTCCTTCCCTGACATCTGCTCCACAGCGGGGACATTTGCCAATGACTTCTCCTTTTGCCTTTCCCTGAAACTGATTTTTCTTCTCTTCTGAAATCCCCTGATACCTGGCAACCAGTTCCTGCATCAGCTCTGTAATCCCATTTAGGAATTCATCTGCTGTCTCTGTATTCTGGGCAATATGATTCAATGCCATTTCCCACTCTGCGGTCATCTTCGGAGATTTAATCTCATCCGGTAGAACCGTAATCAGCACATTTCCATCATCTGTCGGCACCAGATTTTTCTTTTCCCTTTTCACAAAGCCAGACTGAATCAGTTTTTCAATGATTGCTGCCCTTGTTGCAGGAGTACCAAGTCCTTTCTTTTCTGTATCTTCGGTCAGCTCTTCATTCCCTGCACGTTCCATCGCAGAAAGCAGGGTATCTTCTGTGTACTGTTTCGGTGGCTGTGTAAAATGCTCCGATACAAAAGAATCACAGGGACCATAATGCTTGCCTGCCCAGATATCCAACTCCGGCTCTTCTTTTTCTGTAATGATTCCAAAGAACTGTTTCAGTTTTTTCTCAATTGTCTTGAACCCTTCCTGTTTTGTTTTCTTTGCATTAAGATAAAACGTATGATAATTGCAGGTAATCTGACATTTATGACTCTCATAAATATAAGGATCTGCAGTTGCTGTCAGAACCCTGGCACTGATCAGATACAAAATCTTGCTGCTTCGTTCTTTCAGTTCACCAATATCTGCTTTGGCTACTTCCATGGTTGGGATAATCGCATGGTGATCGGATACTTTCTTTGAATTTAATACCTTACTCACGTCTGACTGATATTCCAGCCCTTCGGCATAGGGCATTTTCCCAAGTAACATCTGAATCAGAGTTTCTGTGCTTTCTCCCATCTCATCTGTCAGATACTGGCTGTCTGTTCTCGGATAAGTGACAAGTTTCTGCTCATACATCTCTTGCACGGCATCCAATGTCTGCTGTGCGGTATAGCCAAACATTCTGTTAGCTTCCCTCTGCAGGGTGGTCAGATCATAAAGCTTCGGAGGGCGGACCGTTTTCTCTTTCACATCATCCTTCTCCACTTCGCACATGCGCTCCTGACACTCTGCAGCCACTTTATCTGCATCTTCTTTTTTCTGAAAATGCTCTGTGACCGCATCCATATCGTCAAACTTGATATGAGCCATATAATATTTTTCTTTGGTAAATTCCTTGATCTTCTGATTTCGATCCACAATCATGGCAAGTGTTGGTGTCTGTACTCTTCCAACTTTCAGATTCTGGTTATACAGAACGGAAAAAAGACGGCTCGCATTGATTCCCACCAGCCAGTCTGCCTTTGCCCTGCAAAGTGCTGACTGATAGAGACTGTCATAACACGAACCGTCTTTTAATGACGAAAATCCATCTTTAATTGCCTGTTCTTCCATGGAAGAGATCCAGAGTCGCTTCATCGGCTTTTTACATCCTGCCTGCTCATACACCAGACGGAAGATCAGCTCACCTTCACGTCCTGCATCAGTTGCACAGATCACTTCATCTACTTTGGAATCTCTCATCAGTTTCTTTAAGATTCCGAACTGCTTCTTTGTGCCCTCCAAAATCTTGTGTTTCCAACATTCCGGCACAATCGGCAGATCTTCATATCTCCATTTTTTATATTTTTCATCGTATTCCGATGCATCACATAATCCAAC
>JALFGN010000071.1 GCA_022777285.1 Blautia sp. | reverse complement strand
CGGTAAATTATATGGCAACTGATGAAATTGGCGTATTTACATTTAAATGTCTGATGCCAAGGAAATGTTCCACACTGATGCGGATGCCACCCATAAGACCGGAAATATCCTGAAGTCTGGAAGAAATAATACGGCAGCCTCTGTTCTGGTGTCTGGCCAGATATTCTTCGATGCGTTTGTTGATATCAGGAATATAGTTGGAAAAAGAACTATTCAGTACTACCAGTTCAATGTTAAAGGTATTGATAATATTGTTAATGGCAATGGACATATATTTTACAAAAAGTTCTGCCATATGAAGTGCTTCCGGTTTTTGTTCCTGGTATTCCCTGAGAAAGGTATCAATGGTAATGTGTGTTCTTCCGGTTAAAAAGGCATATTCTTCCAGAATTGCCTTTTCAGAAGCATATTGTTCCAGACATCCGTTATTTCCGCAGGGACATGGTTTTCCGTCGGGAAAGAGAATGGTATGTCCGATTTCTCCGGCAAACCCATCCTGCCCTCTGTAAAGCTGTCCGTTTATGAGAATTCCCATACCGATACCATCATGGACATTCAGATGAATCATATTTCTGCAGTGAGAGTGAAAAACAGATTCTCCCAGAACAGACAGGTTTGATTCATTTTCCACGGTGATCGGAATACCGAACGCTTCTTCGAGTAATTCTGCCAGATTTTGGATCGGAAGTGAATAATAAGGCGTAAATTCAATACAATTGTTTTGTACAACACCATAAATCCCGATGGAAATTCCTACGATTTTATAACGGGAATCCTGACAAAGAGGGAGAGTAAGGGAAATGATTTTTTTTAAACAGGCAAGGAGATCATCTTCTTTTCGAAAAGGATATTCTTTCAACCTGCAGTCTTCTCCTTTCAGGTCGGTAAGCAAAGTAATAATTCGTGAAGGGTGTACGTCAATGGAAAAGGCATAACCGCACTTTTTGTGGAATTCCAGTAATATGGGTTTTCTTCCGAGAGACGTCTGTGCACTGCCGATTTCCCGAACCAGACGCTGATCGATCAGTTCCTGTACAATATTGGAAATCGTGGCTTTTGTCAGATTCAGTTTTTTTGCAAGGGCAGCTCTGGAAATGGGCGGATGATTTGCAATGTATTCCAAAACCTGCCTGCGGTTATTGTCTCGTATCATTTCTTGATTTGCAATTGGCATGAAAATGTCCTCCGGAAAATCGTTGCATGTATAGCTGTTTCTGTTTCTTATCATACCACTTTGCAGGGGCACAGAGCAAGGAGTTTGTATATGCAATAAACAAATAGTGAAAGAAAGATCTGGGTAATTGTTAAGAAAAACTTTAGGTGCGTTGCTTGACAGGGTGTGCTATGATTGTAAAGAAAATGGTTTTACAGACAGAAAGGAGTAGTTTCATGAGAATAAAAAAACAAAAACTTGCACTGCTTATGGCAGGGATTTTATTAATGACATCTCCGGTCAGTGTTATGGCAGACAGGGAAGATGCAAAACTGGAGAAACCTTATGTATCTTTGGGAGCAGATCTGAATACACAGGAGCGGGCAGAAGTACTTAAGCTTCTTGGAGTGACAGAAGAGGAATTGAAACAATATACCGTTGCGACCATTACAAATCAGGATGAACATGATTATCTGGATTCTTATCTCAGCAAAAGTGTGATTGGAACCAGGGCTCTTTCCTCCGTTCTGGTGAAAGGAAAGACAGATGGGAGCGGCATTCAGGTAACAACACATAATATTACCTATTGTACCACAGGTATGTATCAGAATGCTCTGGCTACAGCTGGAATCGAGGATGCAGAAATTGTGGTTGCAGGACCTTTTAATATATCCGGTACAGCAGCTTTGGTAGGTGCGATTAAGTCCTATGAAAATATGACAGGAGAAAAAGTAGAACAGGAAAATGTGGATACTGCTACAAATGAACTGGTTGTAACCGGTCAGCTGGCAGAATCTGTAGGAGATTCGGAAAAGGCAGAGCAGCTGGTGGGTGCAGTAAAAGAAGAAGTCGTAGAAGGTGAGAACCTTTCAAAAGAAGAAATCGGAGAAGTTGTGGATCAGGCTGCACAGGAAATGGAAGTCAAACTTTCCGATGAGGACAGACAGGCGATCATAGAGCTGATGGAAAAGATTAAAGGACTTGATCTGAATCTTGATAGTCTGAAACAACAGGCAAAAGATTTGTATGATAAGATTGATAAGTTGAATCTGGATATTAATCCGGAGAAGGTTCAGGGATTTTTCAGTAAAATCATTGCGTTCTTTAAAAATTTGTTCAGTTAATTAATCAGGGGCAGGTACATGGACATTTTGTATCCATGTACCTGCCCCTGAGTTGATTTTTACATTTCCAGTTTCATATCTCCGTCTTTGATCCATCCCAGTTTACGCATACAGTTTGCAAGAAACAGAGAAATAAGACCTGGAAGGATAAAGTGAAGAAGCAGGATTTTGATCAGGACCAGTACAGCTCCTTCGTTGGGAACCATGGTCCGCCAGGTCATGATCTGACCTACAAGACCGGCAGTTCCCATACCAGAACCAGTGGCATTATTGGTCATTTTGAAAAGTAGCGTTCCTACAGGACCCAGAATCGCGCTGGATAGGATGGCAGGAAGCCATATGACTGGTTTACGCATAATATTGGGAACTTGAAGCATGGAAGTTCCAATACCCTGTGCCAGAAGACCGGATACTCCATTCTCCTTGAAACTTGCTACAGCAAAACCAACCATGTTGCAGCAGCATCCTACAGTTGCAGCACCGGCAGCCAGACCGGAGAGATTCAGAATGACACCAAGAGCAGCAGAACTGATTGGTAAGGTAAGAATCATACCCATAAGGACAGAAACTACAATTCCCATGAGAAATGGTTGTTGTTCCGTTCCCCAGTTGATCATATCACCAAGGCGGGTCATAAGCCGACTGATAGGAGGTCCTACCAGAAGACCCGTGACAGATCCGGAGAAAATTCCTACCAGAGGTGTAAGGATAATATCAAGACGGGTTTTTCCGGCTACCAGTCTTCCCAGTTCAATGGCTACATAAGCGGCGATAAAAGCACCAAGCGGTTCTCCCGGTCCTGCCAGAAGTACAGCTCCTTCTTCTGTAAATAAGGTACCGGCCGCGATTTTTCCTGCAAAACCACCGACCATACCTGCTGTTGCGGCAGAGAGGACCACAAGAGGACTTTCCTGAAATTTGCAGGCAACGCCCACACCGATGCCTGCACTGGTCATGGCAGCAGCCATTTTACCAAACTGATAAATATAGGTTCCGATTTCACCGCCAATAAGATTTCCAACCTGTTGGATAATCGTTCCGATGATCAGAGTGGCAAAAAGGCCATAAGCCATACCACTTAAACCATCGATGAAAATTCTGTTTAGTAATTTTTTCACTTTTTTTACCTCTGTTTATTTATCCAGTTTCATATTTTTAAATAAGGAACCAAGAGAAGTCGTCAGTTCTTCGGCCTGTGGAAGATCGTAATCTATGTTTTCTTCTTCCTTTTCTTCCGGCACTTCCATCAGTGCTTTCATACTTAAACTGAGTTTTCCGTCTTCGTTTTTGATTACTTTGACAGTTACTTTATCTCCGATGGATAATACTGCTTTTGGAGATTTGATTCTTTTCTGGCTGATTTGTGATACATGAACCAGTCCGGAGATTCCGTCTCCAAGATCAATAAATGCACCGTATGTCTGAAGGCTTTCTACGGTTCCTTCCATAACGCTTCCTACCTGGATTCTGTTCTGCTTTGCCTGTTTCTCTGCATCTGCTTTTTCTTTCAGAAGTTCTCTGGCTGAAAGAATCAGTCGATTTTCTGATTCGTCCACTTCAAACACACGTACAGTTAAAGTTTTTTTCAGGTAGTCTTCGGGATCTTTTACATATTCCAGAGAAAGTTTGGATACAGGGATGAATGCACGGATGCCTTCTACGTAAGCGATGGCGCCTCCTTTTACAATTCCTTCCACTGTAACTTCAAATGCTTCTTTGTCTTCCTTCATCTGAACCAGTTTGTCCCAGATTTCCATATCTGCATCACGGAAATTGTTGAAAGAAGCATCAATTTCTTGTGCAAAATCATCCATGGTTTCCTGTTTTTTCATTTCATCGGTCATAATAGGTTCCTCCTGATTATCAATCTTTTACCTTCGATTATAGCACAGAGACAGGAAAAACCGCAATGAAATTAATATTATTGCATAAGAAGCAAAAATGGGATATGATAGGAGAAACAGAAGATACTAAGGAAAGTACAACTTTAAGAAAACAGAAGTGATTTACTATATTGTTAAGGAAGGATTTATAAATACATGGCAAAACAGGGAAAAATTTATATACTGGGACACAAAAATCCGGATACAGATTCCATCTGTTCAGCAATTGCATATGCAGATATTAAGAATCGTTCTAATGATGGAAGAAGATACCTGGCAAAGCGAGCAGGTCAGATTAACGAAGAAACAGAATATGTACTGAAACGTTTCGGGGTAGAAGCACCCGGATATCTGCCGGATGTAGGAACACAGGTAAAGGATATGGAAATCAGAGAGACTCCGGGTGTAGAAAGTAATATTTCCATAAAAGATGCATGGGCAATTATGAAAGAGACCAATGCAGTAACACTTCCTATTACAAAAGAAGACGGACAGTTGGAGGGATTGATCACAACAGGTGATATTGCAAAATCTTATATGGATGCGCATGACAATTATTTCCTCTCCAATGCGCGTACTCAGTACAGAAGTATTGCAAATACTGTGGAAGGAGAGGTTGTTACAGGAAATCCTCATGGATATTTCCTGAGAGGAAAAGTAGTCATTGGTGCTGCCCATCCGGAAAAACTGGGAGAGTATCTGGAAGAAGATGATCTTGTTATATTGGGAGACCGACACGAAGATCATTTGTGTGCCATTCAGGAGAATGTAAGCTGTATTGTAGTGTGCAACAGTGCCCAGATTGCAGATGCGATTAAGGAAGAAGCAATTAAAAACGACTGCGTGATCATTCGCTCTCCGTTGGATACCTTTACGGTAGCCCGTCTGATCAATCAGAGTATACCAGTGAAGCATATTATGAAGAAAGATCATCTGATTACTTTTCAGACCGATGATTTTACAGACCAGATCAAGGATGTGATGGTAAAAAACCGTCACAGAGCATTCCCTGTAGTGAATAAACACGGAAAATATATGGGTACTGTATCAAGAAGAAATCTGTTGGGAATGAAGAAGAAACAGGTGATTCTTGTGGATCATAACGAAAAATCTCAGGCTGTGGATAATATTGATGCGGCAGAGATTCTGGAAATTGTGGATCATCACAGAATTGGTTCTCTTGAGACTATGTCACCGATTGTATTCAGAAATCAGCCGGTAGGATGTACCGCAACGATTATGTATCAAATGTACACAGAGAAAAATCTGGAAGTATCACCGGCTATTGCAGGACTTCTGTGTGCGGCAATTATTTCCGATACGCTGATGTTTCGCTCTCCTACCTGTACACATATGGATAAGATGGCAGCAGGAGCATTGTCTTTGATTGCCGGAATCAATATTCAGGAATTTGCTAAAGAAATGTTTACAGCTGGAAGCAATCTGAAAGGAAAAACCACAGAGGGTATTTTTTATCAGGATTTCAAACGTTTTACAGCGGAAAAAACAAGTTTTGGGGTAGGACAGATTAGTTCTATGAATGAAGAGGAGCTTCTGAGTCTGAAAAAACGTCTCATTCCTTTTATGAAAAAAGAATGCGGAAAGAACGGAATTACAATGGTATTTATTATGCTTACCAATATTCTGGAGGAAAGTTCGGAGATTATCTGTTATGGAACCGGTAGTGAAAAACTGGTTCAGGATGCATTTGGAGTAAAAGAAGAAGATGGAGGTTATTTGCTCAAGGGCGTAGTGTCCAGAAAGAAACAGTTGATTCCGGCATTTATTACAGCTTTGCAGCAGAATGGCTGATGCAGAGAATAACGATAGAACGAAAAAGAGAGGAATTATGGGAAAAATCGAGTGGAGACCCGGCAATATGCTTTATCCTCTGCCGGCAGTGCTTGTAACAGTGGCAGACGAGAATGGAAAAGATAATATTATCACAGTGGCCTGGGCGGGAACGGTGTGTACCAATCCGCCTATGGTTTCCATATCTGTAAGACCGGAGCGTTATTCTTATGCAATGCTTTGTGAAACAAAAGAATTTGTGATTAATCTGACTACAGAGAAAATGGCATTTGCTACGGATTACTGCGGTGTGAAATCAGGCAGAGATGTGGATAAATTTAAGGAAACGAAGCTGACAAGAGAACAGGCTTCTCATGTAGGAGCACCTTTGATCAAGGAATCTCCCGTGTCTATAGAATGCAGGGTGAGGGAAATCCAGGAACTGGGAAGCCATAGTCTGTTTCTTGCAGATGTTCTTGCAGTACATGTGGAATCGGATTATATGGATGAAAAAGGAAAGTTCGATCTGGCCAAAGCGCAGCCTATGGTTTATTCTCATGGAGAATATTATGGAATCGGCAAAAGACTGGGAACATTTGGATACAGCATAAAAAAACGCAGAAAGAAGAAACAGAAAAAATGAATAAAAATATTGTTTTGATAGGAATGCCTGGTGTAGGAAAAAGCACGGTAGGGGTCATTTTGGCAAAAGTTCTGGGCTATCAGTTTGTAGATGCGGATTTGGTAATCCAGAAGAGAGAAAATCGTCTTCTTCGTGAGATTATTGAGCAGGAAGGTCTGGATGGATTTTTAGAGGCAGAGGAAGAAGCAAATATTTCCATTGCAGAACAATGTGAAAAATCAGTGGTTGCTACAGGAGGAAGTGTGGTATACTGTAAAAAAGCAATGGAAAAGCTAAGAGAGACCGGGCGCATTGTGTATCTGAAACTGGAGTATGAAAACCTGAGTAAAAGACTTGGGAATCTAAAAGGACGCGGTGTGGTGCTGAAAGACGGGCAGGATCTGAAAGGGTTATATGAGGAACGGATTCCCCTGTATGAAAAATATGCAGATTTGACGATTGATGAGGAAAATCTGGATGTGGAACAGACTTTACAGAAAATAATAGAGAGTTTGTCTGCCTGACAGTATTTACAAAACTCTCTATCTGTTATAATATGATACCAGGATTTAAAAACCTATACTTTTTACATAAAGGAAAGTATAAATCAAAAACTGTAAATAAAAAATGAAGGTTATGTTTTCGCGGGCAGGTTTATTCGTAGGGAGCATAAATAGAATATAGAGGTGTGTATATGGAACAGTATGTTATCAAAGGCGGTAACCCGTTAGTAGGCGAAGTGGAAATCGGTGGTGCAAAAAATGCAGCACTTGCAATTCTGGCAGCAGCGATTATGACGGATGAAATGGTTTACATTGAGAATTTACCGGACGTACGTGACATCAATGTTTTATTAGAAGCAATCAGAGAAATCGGAGCAACGGTTGACAGAATCAGTCCCACAGAAGTGAAAATTACAGGTTCCACAATATCTAATATCAGTGTGGAATATGAATATATTAAAAAGATTCGGGCTTCTTATTATCTTCTTGGTGCGCTGCTGGGAAAATATAAGACAGCAGAAGTCCCTCTTCCAGGAGGATGTAATATCGGCAGCAGACCGATCGACCAGCATCTGAAAGGCTTCCGGGCACTGGGTGCTTCTGTGGATATTCTTCACGGAGCAGTTGTGGCAAAGGCGGAAGAACTGAAAGGAAAACATATTTTCCTGGATATGGTATCTGTAGGTGCTACAATTAATATTATGATGGCAGCTGCTATGGCGACAGGGAATACTACGATTGAAAATGCAGCGAGAGAGCCTCATGTAGTAGATGTTGCCAATTTCCTGAACAGCATGGGTGCTAACATTAAAGGTGCAGGTACAGATGTGATCCGGATCAAAGGGGTGGAAAAACTGCATGGTACCAGTTATTCGATTATTCCGGACCAGATTGAAGCAGGTACTTTTATGTGTGCCGCAGCAGCTACCAGAGGGGATATCATGGTAAAAAATGTAATCCCGAAACATCTGGAGGCAACTACAGCCAAACTGGAGGAAATTGGATGTCAGGTGGAAGAATTTGATGATGCGGTTCGTGTGGTTGCGAATAAACGTCTTACACGTACGCATGTAAAGACGATGCCTTATCCCGGCTATCCTACCGATATGCAGCCTCAGTTTGCAGTTGCACTGACACTGGCAGAAGGTACCAGTATTGTTACAGAGTCTATTTTTGAAAACCGGTTTAAATATGCGGACGAGCTGTCCCGTATGGGTGCCAATATCAAAGTAGAAGGAAATACTGCTATTATTGACGGCGTACAGAAACTGACGGGAGCAAGAGTAAGTGCACCGGACCTTCGTGCAGGTGCAGCTCTGGTTATTGCCGGATTGGCAGCAGAAGGAATTACCGTAGTCGATGATATTGTTTATATTCAGAGAGGATATGAATGTTTTGAGGACAAATTGAGAAGTCTCGGTGCTGAGATTGAGAAAGTTACCAGCGAAAAAGAAATTCAGAAATTTAAGCTGCGTGTTGGATGAAGATAAGAAAAAAGGTTGCTGCAGATATGTCTGCAGCAACCTTTTTTATATTATAATACCATATTTTTTAATTCTATACTGAAGGCTTTGGCGGCGAAGTCCCAGTGCATCTGCAGTTTTTGTAATGTTGTACCCAAAGTGTTCCAGAGCCTGACGAAGAATCTGGTTTTCATAATCATCCATAAGACTCTGCAGATCCTGAACGGCAAAGTCGGGAGCAGAAGAAGGAGTTGGGTGCGGACTGTCAGAAGTCTGGGAATCAATCATATTTTTTTTCAGGTAAGTGGGCAGATGTTCCGGCATAAGAAGGTTGGAGTCTGCTACATTTTGTGCATAATCCAGAACGTGATGCAGTTCTCTTACATTTCCGGGCCAGGAATAGTTTTTCATAATACGCAGTGCTTCCGGATGAATATCGGTTATAGCATGAACATACTGAAATGCAGTGGCGCTCAAATGGTTATGTATGAGTTCTTCCAGATCTTCCATGTGTTCTCTTAAAGATGGCAGATCAATCATAACGGTAGAAAGTCTGTAGAACAAATCTTTGCGGAATTTATTCTCTGCAATGGAACGGAAGGGATCTTCGTTACAGGAAGAAATGATACGTACATCCAGAGGGATATCCTTCTGTCCTCCTACCCGACGGAAAGTATTCTCCTGGATTACACGGAGAATCTTGGATTGCATGCCAAGACTCATGGAATTCAACTCGTCCAGAAATAAAGTTCCACCATTGGCTTCTTCAAAATACCCGGGTTTGTCTTCGCTGCCCGTAAAGCTGCCTTTTTTTGTTCCAAACAACAGACTTTCAATCAGAGACTCGGGAATTGCGGCGCAGTTCAGACCGATAAAAGGTTTGCTGCTTCTGCGGCTGGCATGGTGAATGCTCTGGGCAAAAACTTCCTTACCTGTTCCTGTTTCGCCTACAAGGAGGATGGAGCTGTCCTGTTTGGCCACTTTATTGGCTATTTCTACTGCATTTCGAAGTTTTTCTCCGTGACCGACGATATTGTCAAAGGTGTAGCCTGTAAAGCGTGTGTAATGAGAGTGCTTTTCATAAAGACTAAGGGCTTTTTCTACTTTTTTTACGGAGTTTTTGTAAATATCCACGATATCCTGGTTCTGCTCAAAAACAACGGCTCCCAGAAGTTTTCCGCCTTTTATAATAGGATAAGCCGTATTGGCAGTGGCAATGGTGACCCCATTGCTGGAGGTATAATGGTCAACACGGTTGATGACAGGAGACTGTGTCCGGAGAGAAGTCATAATCGTGCTGATTTCTTCTTTCAGGTTATACATATCGAGAAGATGCCGGCCCCTTATATTGGTGTTAGGAGGAATCTGGGAAATCTTACGGCTGGCTATATTGAAAAATACAGCACAGGCATTTTTGTCATAAATCTGAATTCCATCCTGTACGTGATCAAGTGCTTTTCCAAGGAGATATTCTCGTTGATTTTGTTTTTTCAGAAAAAAATATTCATGATTGTCAGGGGCGGGCCGCCGTTCATAGTCAAAAAGATCGTCATCCCATATGAAATCACCGGAAATAGATTCCTTATTTATAGGAAATACAGAAGTAATATGGCGCCGTCTGGAAGCCCAGTTCTGGAACAGAAGGTGATAAAGTTCTTTTGCTTCCGGGTTTCCCCATTCTATCTGGAGTATTTCCAGACTTTCACTTAATATAAACAGAACATCATAAATGTACATAAACAACTCCTTTATCACATGAGAAAAAACAATTTTTTTATACAAGTGGATTTTTGGCTTTTGGTATTATAAGAAAATTGTAGCATAGTGTCAGAGTTTTTACAATAAAAAAAGCAAAATAATTTTGCTATATGCAAAATTATTTTGCTTTAAACAAGGAATATTCATAGGATTTTTTTAAAAAAGAAGGAGAAAAATAAAAGAAAATAAATTTTTTTACTCTAAAATAAAGGAAAAAATGAAATAAAAGAAAAATTTATAAAAAGTTGGCACGAATTTTGCTCTATATAGAGAGTAAAAAGAGGGAAAGGAGTGCAGTGACAAATTTTAAGTCCTGCGAAAAAAGCTATGAGCGAAAAAAAATCAAACCCAAAGCCGATACGTTGGAGTGTGTTTATTCCATGTTTTATAGTAATCGGCGGTGCAGCTCTTCTTGGTATCATAAACAATGAATGGCTGACAGCAGTGACCAGCGGTATATTCGGATGGTCATTAAGCAACTTCGGATGGTTATATCAGATTGTTGCTATGGTAACTCTGATAGTTGCATTTCTGCTTACTTTCTCAAAAGTAGGTAAAATCCGGTTCGGAGGTCCGGATGCAAAATCAAAATATTCTTTTGGTTCCTGGTTTGCAATGACTCTGACCGGTGGTATTGCAACAGGTCTGATTACTTATGGTGTGAATGAAGTACTGATTTATTTCGGCAACATTTACGGAGAACTGGATGGATATGGAATCCAGCCATTGTCTGATGAAGCGGGATATTTTGCAATGGGCCGTTGTTTCTATAACTGGACCTTTATTCCATATGCTATGTATGCGCTGTCTGGTGTAATTATCGCATACATGTATTTTAACAGAAAGAAAGAGCTGTCTGTGGCTGCATCTCTTACACCATTGTTCGGAGACAAGATCACAACAGGTGTATGGAAAGCAATCATTGATACTTTATCTGTTCTTGCTATTGCCCTTGGTCTGGCTGCTTCTCTTGGTGCAGGCCTTGCTCTGATTGGAACAGGCCTTTCTGCTGCATATGGTGTGGCACAGGGACCGGTTGTATGGTTTACACTGACAGCAATTATTACGGCTACCTTTACCATTGCATCCGTTACAGGTATTGATAAAGGAATCAAATGGCTGGCTGGATTGACTTCTAAGATTTTCTATGTGTTATTAATTTTATTATTTATCATTGGACCGACGGTTTATATTCTGAATATGGCGAACGTAGGTCTTGGTTATTGGCTGGATCGTTTCTGGATGTGGGGATTTGACCCGTATCTGGTAGGTGGAGAAGCACTGGTTACCTGGTGGACGATGTATGACTGGGCAATCTGGATTGCATACGCACCTCTGATGGGTATTTTCTTTGCAATTATTGCTCATGGAAGAACCGTTCGTCAGTTTATGATTATTAACTGGTTGCTTCCATCTGTATTCGGTTATGTATGGTTCTCTGTATGGGGAAGTACTGCACTGAAATGGCAGACAGATGGAAAGGCAGATATTATTTCTGCAATTCAGGAGGGTGGTGCCGTAGCCGGTATCTGGGAATTCCTGAAACATGTTCCACTGGGAAGTATTCTGATTCCTGTTATTATTGTAGCGTTGATTGCAGCATTCTCGACTACTGCAGATACCATGTCCACCACGATTGCAACTCTTTGTACCAAGAATTCCCGTCATGATGAAGAGCCGGCAATTTGGCAGAAAATCGTATGGGGTGTAAGTATTGGTCTGATCGCATGTATCATGGTTGCCTTCGGAGGCGGTGCACAGGGTGTTGACGGTGTAAAATATCTGGCAGCATGCGGTGGTTTCGTGGTACTTGCTATCTTCGTTCTGCAGGTAGCAGCAGCTATCAAAGTCTTCTTCCTTGATCCGGAAACAAAGAAAGATATTGTGGACAGTGTAGATCAGGTTGAAAAAGCAGAAAAATAGACTGCAAAATGATAATGGATTGTATCTGGGAGGTTTATTTTGAAAAAAACAATTATACTTGGTGAACCAATTGGTCTGGAAGAATTTGTGGCAATTGCCAGACATCATGCACAGGTTGAATTTTCCCCGGAGTATTGTCAGCGTGTTGAAAAATCAAGAGCCCTTGTAGAAACATGGGTGGCAGAAGAAAGAGTTATGTATGGTGTAACAACAGGATTCGGCGCTTTGTGTACAAAAGCCATCAGCAAAGAGGAAACTGCAAAGCTTCAGGAAAACATTATTCTTTCGCACTCTGTTTCTGTGGGAGCTCCATTATCAGAAGAACAGGTAAGAGGAACCATGCTTATGGTTCTTCAGAACCTGGGACAGGGTTACAGTGGAGTTCGCCTGGAAGTTTTGGAAAAATACAGAGAGTTTCTGAATAAAGGTCTGACTCCGTATGCACCGGGAGACGGAAGTGTCGGTTATCTGTCACCGGAAGCACATATGGCTCTGGTCATGCTTGGAATGGGAAAAGCCTATTACGAAGGAGAACTTCTGGAAGGCCACGAAGCTCTTGAAAAAGCAGGAATTGAGCCATTGGTACTCAGTTCCAAGGAAGGTCTGGCACTGGTGTCAGGAACTACTTCACCTACAGCTATGGCAGCCCTTGCTTTATATGATCTTCTTGGAGCTGCAAAGGCGGCAGATATTATTGGTGCAGTAAGCCTGGAAGCATCCAAAGGGGTTATGCGTGCATTTGATGAACGAATCATGAAGGCTCGCCCTCATAAAGACCAGGCAGATACTGCAGAAAATGTAAGAAGAATCCTGGCAGATTCTGGAATTATGAAAAAGTATGAAGGAAGCCATGTACAGGATGCCTTGTCTCTTCGCTGTATTCCACAGCTTCACGGGGCAGCCAGAAAGACGCTTATGGATGCGAAACAGACAATCGAGACAGAAATAAATTCCTGCTGTGATAATCCGATTATCTGGCCGGAAGAAGGATTTGAAGATGTGATTTCTGCCTGCAATGCAGATTCCTCTTATGTGGGAATCGAAATGGACAGTGCAGCCATTGCAGCCACTTGTCTTGCAAAAATGTCAGAAAGAAGAAACAATCGTCTGATTGACGAAAGCCTTTCCGGATATCCATGGTTTTGTATTAAGACACCGGGACTGAATTCCGGACTTATGATACCTCAGTATACCCAGGCAGGTCTCATTAACCAGATGAGAATACTGTCATCTCCTGCAACAGTTGACAATACACCTACCTGCGGAAATCAGGAGGATTATGTGGCAATGGGTTACAATGCCTGCAAAAAAGCAGGAGAGATTGCCGAGAAACTGGAATATGTTCTTGCAATTGAGTTGTTGTCCGGATATGAAGCACAGCAGTTTCTGGATCCGGACGTAAAACGGAGTTCGGCTACTACAGCCCTTCTTGCAAAGATTGGGGAACAGGTGCCGGTTATGGAAAAAGACATGCTTCTTCATCCTCATATTGAGTATCTGAAAGAAATGATTCATTCCGGAGAAGTTGTAAAGATTGTAGAAGATACGATTGGGGAACTGAAATAAAGATTTAAGGAAGGTGAACAACTATGGGAAAAATTGTGTTAGGGAAGCCTCTTACAGTTGAAGAATTTGTAGAAGTAGCCCGTTTTCATGCAGAAGTTGAATTTTCGGAAGAATACTGCGAACGTGTGAAAAAGTCGAGAGAAATTGTGGAAAAATGTGTGGAAGAGGATCGAGTTGTTTATGGTACGACCACAGGGTTTGGTGCACTCGTAACAAAAGTAATCAGTAAAGATGAAGCAGCCAGACTTCAAAGAAACATTATTATCACCCATTCCACATCAGTGGGGGCTCCTTTCGGAGAAGAGGAGGTTCGGGCAATTATTCTCATGGTTCTTCAGAGCCTTGGCCGTGGTGTCAGTGGTGTTCGCCTGGAACTGTTGGAGAAATACAGAGATTTTCTGAACAAAAATCTGATTCCCTATGTGCCGAAAGAAGGAAGTGTGGGATATCTCTGTGCAGAAGCTCATATTGCCAGTGTTCTTCTGGGAGAAGGAAAAGCCTGGTTTGACGGAGAGCTTCTGGAATCCAGAGAGGCGCTCAAACGGGCAGGAATGGAACCTTTTGTATTAAGTTATAAAGAGGGTCTGGCTCTTACAAACGGAGCCTCTTCGCCAACTGCCCTGGCAGCGCTTGCTGTTTATGATTTAAAACGGGCGGCACGAAGTGCAGATATAATAGCAGCCATGTCTCTGGAAGCTCTGGGAGGTATTATCCGGGCTTACGATCCTCACGTAACAGCCTGCCGCCCGCAGAAAGAACTGACAGCAACTGCAGAGAATCAGAGAAGGATACTGGAAAAATCAGATGTAATCGCAAAAGCTGCGTCAACTCATCTTCAGGATGCACTCTCTCTTCGCTGTGTACCGCAACTGCACGGCGCCTCAAAACGGATTCTGGAAGATGCGTATGATGTTGTGACCTGTGAAATTAATTCCTGCGCAGATAATCCTGTGGTTTATGGAACAGGAGAGGAACCGGATGTATATTCCAACGGCAATCCGGATGCCTCTTATGTGGGAATGGAAATGGATGCTGCATGTATAGCAGCTGTAAATCTTGCAAAGATGTCAGAGCGGAGAAATGCCAGATATCTGGATGAAAATCTGTCAGGACTTCCCTGGTTTCTGGTTAAGAATCCGGGGCTGAATTCCGGACTTATGATACCCCAGTATACGCAGGCAGGTCTTTTGAATGATCTGCGCATGCTTGCTCATCCTGCCACTTGTGACAGTGTGTCTACAAGTGCAGGTCAGGAAGATTATGTGACCATGGGATATAATGCCTGTAAAAAAGCAGTTCAGGCTGTGGAAAAACTGGAATACATACTGGCTATTGAGCTTATGTCAGCCTATCAGGCACAGAAGTTTATAGATGAAAATCTGAAACGTGGTGAGGGAACCGGAGCGGTCTATGAGAAATTGAAAGACAGAATTCCGGTTATGGAAGAGGATATGTATCTGTACCCTTACCTGGAAATTTTGAAAGAATTTATTCATTCCGGTGAATTACTTGGAAGTGTTGAAGAAAAAATCGGAAAATTGAAATAATATAATCGCTGTCTTCTGATTGCACCCTCTTTTTGTTGTGAGCCGCAACCCACAGCATATGTCAATCAGTAGATATATAGAAAAGGGAGCTTCGGCTCTCT
Source organism: Blautia sp. (assembly GCA_022777285.1). Lineage (GTDB taxonomy): Bacteria > Bacillota > Clostridia > Lachnospirales > Lachnospiraceae > Blautia. The sequence continues at coordinate 11,782 of JALFGN010000071.1, read as the reverse complement.
TTTCACTTTTTTGTAAAGGCAGAATGGTTGTACTTTGTAAAAAATGGTGTTATAACTTAGATAAGTTTGGAAAGGAGCAGGCATTATGAACGAAAAAAATATAGAGAAAAGAGCAGAAGAATTGGGATTTCAAAAGATGAAATTCATGAAAACAAAAGACCTGAAATTTGTTCCTGAATTCCGGAAGTTCTGTGAGCAGAACGATTGTGGAAATTATGGGAAGAATTATGCCTGTCCGCCTGCCTGCGGGACACCGGAGGAAATGGAAGAAAAAGTAAGAAAATATGAAAATGCACTGGTGTTTCAGTCCAGAACTCCTGTAAAAGACATTTTTGATGATGAAGAAACAAAAGCAATCAAGAAAATACATACAAAAAAGACCTTGCAGGCAGTGGAAGCATTGAAAAAAGAAGGACTGCAGGAGGGTGGTACATTTATTATGTGTGGTCCCTGTAATTTCTGTGATATCTGCAGGATGGTAGAAGGAGAAGCCTGTGTGAAGGAGAATATGCGATTTTCCTGTTTATCCGCTTATTGTATTGATGCCATGAAGATGGCAGAGCATTGTCAGATGGATATGGAGTGGAATGGAAGTGTGGTCTCTTTTTTCAGCCTGTATCTTTTTAAATAATCTCTGCAAAGGCTTTACAGAACAGGAGAAGTTATGGTAGAATAAAGCACTGCAAATTTTATAGAAGGTGTGCCCGGAGTAGATAGATCGGAAGACTGCCATTCAGAGTCCCTTAAAAGGGATTCTGTTTTGGCAGTCTTTTTTCGTCTTTAAGAGAAAAGAGGGGACAAGAGAAGAAAGAGGAAAGTAGTTTATGTATTTGATGATCGATAATTATGATTCCTTCGTATATAACCTGGCCAGGTACCTGGAAGAACTGGGTGAGAAGGTAACATTGGTACGCAATGACAAGATAACAGCAGATCATATAGAATCTATGGTGTATGATGGCAGTCTGGAGGGGATTATTCTTTCACCTGGACCGAAGAGTCCGGCAGATTGCGGAAACTGTAAAGAGATTTTGAAGCGGATGGCTGGAAAAGTTCCAATCCTAGGAGTGTGCCTTGGCCATCAGATTATTGGGCACGTTTTTGGTGCAACTGTAAAGAAAGGGAACCGGCCCATGCATGGAAAGGTAACAGCGATTACCACAGACGGAACCGGACTCTTCCAGAATCTTCCGGATACTTATCAGGCAACCAGATATCATTCTCTGGTGATCAGTGATGAAAAGTTTCCGGAGGAACTTCAGGTGAATGCCCGTTCAGAGGACGGAGTGATCATGGGAATTCGTCACAGAAAAATGCCTGTATATGGAGTACAGTTTCATCCGGAAGCAGTACTGACGGAATATGGGCATGAACTTTTGAGAAATTATACAAAAATATGCAGGGAATGGTGGAGCACATATGAAAACAGCGATTCGCAGATTGTCCTTTTATAAAGAGGCAGCAGACATTTTTGAAATTTATAAAGAAAAGGAAATGGCGGTCTTTCTGGATTCTGCACTGGAAAACAGTCTGGGACAGTATTCTGTGATTGGTCTTTTTCCCTATCTGGTAATAAAGGAAGAAGAGGGAATCTGCTATAAGAACGGATTGCCTGTTTCTGTTTCTTTTGAAGAGGCAATGAATCGTGAACTGAAGGGACGGCAGGAGGAAAATCCTACAGAGCTGCCATTGACAGCAGGGGCTATCGGATATTTTTCTTATGACTATGGAAGAAAATTTGAGCAGATCAAGAGCCGTCATCCCAAAAAAATAGCTATGCCGGAAGCCTTGTTTGCTTTTTACGATTTGTTGATTATAGAGGATAAAAAAGAGAAAATACTTTATCTGACTGCAAAGGGAGAGACAAAAGATCAGGAGAAGATGCTGGATATCATAGAGGAAGAAATTCGCCTGTGCGGTGCAGCAGCAAAACCGGAGAAACAGAATCAGCTTGCAGATTTTATCCCGAATTTTGAAAAAGAAGAATACAAACAGACGATAGATCAGATGATATCTTATATCGTAGAGGGAGATATCTACATTGCAAATATGACTCAGCAGTTAGAAGCAAAAAGCACAAAAGAACCTTATGAAGTATATCGTTATCTTCGGACTCATAATCCGGCACCTTTTGCAGGATATTTCAATTATGGAGATTTTCAGATTGCGAGTGCATCTCCGGAAAGATTCCTGCAGGTAAAGGAGGGAATGATTGAAACAAGACCGATAAAGGGAACAAGAAAAAGAGGAAATACGCCCAAAGAGGATGCAGAACTCAAAGAAGAACTAAGAAATTCTTCCAAAGACAGAAGTGAACTTCTGATGATCGTAGATCTGGAAAGAAATGATCTGAATCATGTTTGTGAGCCGGGAAGTGTAAAAGTAACGGAACATTTTGCAGTGGAAACGTATGCCACGGTCTTTCATCTGGTGACTACGATTGTAGGAAAAATGAAGAAAAATCTGCAGATCATGGATCTGATCCAGGCTGCATTTCCGGGAGGTTCGATTACAGGAGCGCCAAAAATCCGTGCTATGGAGATTATTGATGAGCTGGAGCAGGACAGAAGAGGGCTGTATACCGGTTCTATGGGATATCTGTCTCTGGACGGAAGTTGTGACTTAAACATTGTAATTCGAACAGCAGTTTATCAGAATGGCGTTTATCATCTTGGAGTGGGTGGTGGAATTACCTGTGAGTCAGAACTGGAATTTGAATATGAAGAAACGCTGCAAAAAGCAAAAGCAGTGCTGGAAGCTATCTGGGAACAGGGAGGAGAAGTGTATGCTGACACCTGATCAGGGGTATTTTTTTGGAATGGGAGCATTTGAAACAGTAGCGGTAGAAGAGGGAAATCCTGTGTTGCTGGAGAAGCATTATGAGCGGCTGTTTCGTGCTGTGGACTTTTTTCATCTGGAGCTTTCAAAAAAAGAACTGGAAGAAAAGGTGGGACAAGCGTTGGATGCTCCCTTTATGAAAAACGGGAGGAAAGTGTTGAAAATTACCGTTTCGGAAAAAAACCTTCTGGTAACCACAAGAGAAAATACCTATGGAGAAAATCATTATAAAAATGGGTTTACCGCAGATTATTCCTGTGTAAGAAGAAATGAAACTTCGCCTTTTACGTATCATAAGACTTTGAATTATGGAGATTGTCTCAGGGAAAAACATCTGGCTCATGAAAGAGGAATTGACGAACCGATATTTCTGAATACAAAAGATATTTTAGCAGAGGGAGCTACCACGAATGTATTCTTTGTCAAGAATGGAACTATTTTTACGCCTTCTGTGCAATGTGGAATTCTGCCGGGAATTCTGCGGCAATACATTTGTGAAAGAAATCCGGTACAGGAAACGGAGATTTATCCGGAGGAAATAGAAATTTATGACGAGATGTTTCTGACGAATTCGCTTCTGGGAATTATGCCGGTTGTGTCATTAGGAGCACACCGATTTTCCTCCCGGTCGGTCAGTCAGAGGCTTATGGAAGAGTACCGAAAATTCTGCAATCAGATTGGATGAAAAATTTGAATTATTCATTGACAAACAAGAGAAAAAGCGTTATCGTATATACGACAAATCAATAGGGTATTATTTCTCTTATTCAGAGTGATGGAGGTACATAGGACCTGTGAAGTCACGGCAACCCCTTTTGAAAGGAAGGTGCCAGCCTGAGCGAGTTATTTCGAACAATAAGAGGATTCATTCAGATATTATGGGTCCGCTTAAAGTGCGGACCTTTTTCATATCATACGATTGTTTCACAGGCAGGTTTCTGATGTGAATAGAAAGAGAAAAGTCCTGGGAGAAATACCTATGAACAAAATGTAACTGTAAAATAAAATTCAAGTAAAGGAGAACTCATGGAAAAAAGACTATTTACTTCCGAATCAGTAACTGAAGGACATCCGGATAAAATGTGTGATGCGATTTCTGATGCCATTCTGGATGCATTAATGGAAAAAGACCCAATGAGCCGTGTGGCATGCGAGACATGTACAACGACCGGTGTGGTTATGGTAATGGGCGAGATTACAACCAATGCTTATGTAGATATTCCAAAAATCGTAAGAGATACCGTACGTGAAATCGGTTATACAAGAGCAAAATATGGTTTTGATGCAGATACCTGCGGTGTAATCACAACAATCGATGAGCAGTCTGCAGATATCGCTATGGGTGTAGATAAAGCGCTGGAAGCAAAAGAAAACAAAATGTCTGATGAAGAAATCGAAGCAATCGGTGCCGGAGATCAGGGTATGATGTTCGGATATGCAACAGATGAAACCGAAGAATATATGCCATATCCAATCGCATTGGCTCACAAACTGTCACGCCAGCTTACAAAAATCCGTAAGGATGGTACACTGACTTATTTAAGACCGGATGGTAAGACACAGGTGACAGTAGAATATGATGAAAATGACAAACCGGTGCGTCTGGATGCAGTGGTTCTTTCTACACAGCATGATCCGGAAGTGACACAGGAACAGATTCATGAAGATATTAAGAAGTATGTATTTGATCCGATTCTGCCGGCAGAAATGGTGGATGCAGATACAAAATTCTTTATTAATCCTACCGGACGTTTTGTAATCGGCGGACCGCATGGAGACAGTGGTCTGACCGGACGTAAGATTATCGTAGATACTTATGGCGGATATGCACGTCACGGCGGAGGAGCTTTCTCAGGAAAAGACTGTACAAAGGTTGACCGTTCTGCAGCATATGCAGCTCGTTATGTGGCAAAAAATATGGTTGCAGCAGGACTTGCAAGAAAATGTGAAATTCAGCTTTCTTATGCAATTGGTGTTGCACAGCCTACTTCTGTACAGGTAGATACATTCGGAACAGGTAAACTTTCTGATCAGAGACTGACAGAAATCGTTCGTGAGAACTTTGACTTAAGACCGGCAGGAATTATCAAGATGCTGGATTTACGTCGTCCGATTTACAAACAGACAGCAGCTTACGGACACTTCGGAAGAAATGACCTGGATCTTCCATGGGAAAAACTGGATAAAGTGGAAGAACTGAAGAAATATCTTTAAGAAACAGTAACTTTTTAAATAAAAAATCTGGCAGCCTCTGTTTGAGGTTTGCCAGATTTTTTGTTTTATATTTCAGCAAGGGTGCACATCTGTTCCAGTGTATAGACTTTTACAGAATCTCCAAAGATCGTTTCCATACCGGAAACAAAATCAGATTTGGCAAAAAGGATGTACCATTTTGTGCTGTGAGGAAACAAAGAGGCATGTTTCTGAAGCTGTGTGAGGGCATCCAGATCAATCCATTCATCGGTCCAGAAACAGGCACCAAGAAGCATATTATTTTCATTTGATGCCGCAATTGGAACATATTCGGTTCTTTTTTTTGTGGGATGCTGTCCCCACCAGCTGCCAATCCGCTCATAGGGGAAGGGAGCCTGATCAGTCTGTTTCAGCAGAAACAGAAACTGTCTGCAGATATCTTCAAAGGTATCTTTAAAATAGGTGTTCAGTTGAGGAAGTACTTCATTTTCAAAGAAATCCCGACCGTGTCCCATAGCGATCTGATTGACATAAGGAGAAACGAATGTATACCAGAAACGAAATACACCGTCACAAATCCGGTACATGGTTCTTCGGCTTCCTTCTTCTTCTGTTACGGGAATTATTTTTTCAGTCAGTTTCAGAGCATCCAGTCCAGTCAGGAGACTTCCTGCTGCACTGGGAGTCAGCTCGGTACGTTCACAGATTTCGTGCAGTTTTCGTCGCTGACTTTTCAGAGTAAGCAGGGCAGAATGAGCCAATTCCGGTAAAGGTGCATGAATGCGCAGATATTCTTCCGGTAATCGGTAAAAGGCTCCAGATTCTCTGAAAAACAGTTGAAACAGGTTTTCCTGCAGGGAAAGAGAAGGATCAAAGTGTTGAAAATAGCCGGGAACACCGCCTGTAATGCCATAGAGATAAATCTGCTCTTCCAGTGTATAATGGCGGAAAAGCTGTCGTGTTTCAAAAAAAGTGAAAGGACGCAGAAGCATGACATTGGGATTTTGTGCAGCTTCCTTTTCGTAAGCATCGACTGGTTTACAGAAGATTAAAAACAGGCGGGAAGTTGTCCACTCTTTTTTTATATAATTCTGAATCAATGTGGATAATCTCCTGTTTTGCTTGATCAGATGTGGATAATCATCAATGATAAAAAGCAATCTCTGTTCACTGGCGGCTTTTCCAATCGCTCGAAAAAGTTCAGCAAACCGTCTGGCATCGGTTAGTTTTTTATTTTCTCCCAAAACACGAATGGCTTCCTGTTTCAACGCATGAAAATTTTCTTTTTCAGTCGTTAAAGCTGCTCTGAAATACAGGCAGTTTTTTTGGGTGGAAAACTGCTGGAGAAAAGTGGTTTTCCCCATGCCTGGAGCAGAGCAGAGAACTGCTGTTTCGAAATTTTCACCATGATACAGTGTATTTAACTTTTCTATATAAGAATCTCTGTCTAAAAACATAGTATTTTAAAGATCTCCTTCTGAATGTGGACTTTTTATTATTATATCTAAAAAAGAAACGGCTTTCAATTATGATGCTTATAATATTTCATAGAAAATTTAGAATTGCTCCCTGTTTCTTTATGCTATAATTTTGTAAAGAAATGATTGGATGGTGAGAAGCGTGAAACTTAAAACAAGAATTATCATCTCTTTTTTTATTATTATTCTGGAACCTTTGATCTGTACCGCTGCTGCATTCTGGGGATTCAGTCAATATCAGCTTAAAATGCTGGAGAAGCAGTATGGAATAGAGAATGCTACCTATGAATCTCTCTCCAATACAGCAGAAGTAATTAATAATATGACCAACGATATCGAGATGGAATTGAGAAATATTGCACAGAATACACCAGGTAAATTTGAAAGTCTGGAATATCTTGCGCAAGTCAATGAAGAATTGAAAGAAATGCATTCTTATCTTCTGGTAAGGAAAGAAGATCAGGTCACTTATTATGGATGTGAAGCGTATCCTTCGGAACTGGTGAAACGCTTGCCTGGATATTCAGATAAAAATACAGATTCCGGGATTTCCAACAATGATGGATTTTATCTTGGAGGTCATCTGCAGTCTCTGGTAAAGCAGATTAATTTTAAGACAGAAGACAAAACAGAGGGAAGTGTATTTATTATTTCCAATATTTTCAAAACACTGCCTCAGATAGAGGAATTAATCAGAAGTATGATGGTTACGGCTGTTTTGATTTTGATCGTTACCGGGCTGGTTCTCACCTGGTGGATTTACAGAGGTGTTATCGCACCGCTTGATAAGTTGCGCACGGCGACGCAGAAAATCAAAGAAGGAAATCTTGATTTTTCCATTGTGCCGGAAGGAGTCAGTGAAATCTCTGATCTGTGCAGGGATTTTGAAGAGATGCGCTATCGTCTGAAGGAAACCTCGGAAGAGAAGATTCAGTTTGATAAAGAAAATAAGGAATTGATCAGTAACATTTCTCACGATCTGAAAACGCCCATTACTGCAATCAAAGGATATGTGGAAGGAATTATGGATGGTGTGGCAAATACACCGGAAAAAATGGACAAATATATTCATACCATTTATAACAAAGCAAATGATATGGATCGTCTGATTAATGAGCTGACTTTTTATTCGAAAATGGATACCAATCGTATTCCTTATACATTTAACAAAATTTCTGTCACAGAGTTTTTTGATGATTGTGCAGAGGAACTGGGGATGGAACTGGAATCAAAAGGCGTTCATTTCACATATTCCAATTATGTGGAACCGGATGTGGTCGTGATTGCTGATGCAGAGCAGATTAAGCGGGTGATTAACAATATTACCAGCAATTCCATTAAATATATGGACAGTACCCGGGAACGACGGATCAACCTTCGGGTAAAAGACGTAGGAGATTTTATACAGGCAGAAATAGAAGACAATGGAAAAGGAATTGCAGCAAAGGATCTGCCGAATATCTTTGACCGATTCTACCGAACGGATGCATCGAGAAATTCTTCCAAAGGGGGAAGCGGCATCGGACTTTCCATTGTAAAGAAAATTATGGAGGACCACGGAGGCAAAGTGTGGGCTACAAGCAAAGAAAATATAGGAACGGTCATGTATTTCGTTCTGAGAAAATACCAGGAGGTACCTATCAATGAGTAAAATATTGATTATTGAAGATGAAGAAGCAATTGCAGATCTGGAGAAAGACTATCTGGAACTGAGTGGATTTGAAGTGGAAATTGAGCATCGTGGAGATGTTGGATTGAAAAAAGCACTGGAAGGAGAATACAATCTGTTTATTCTTGATCTGATGCTGCCGGAGGTAGATGGATTTGAAATTTGCCGGGAAATCAGAAATGAAAAGAATATACCAATCATTATGGTATCAGCAAAAAAAGACGATATTGATAAAATCAGAGGGCTTGGTCTGGGAGCGGATGATTATATGACAAAACCATTCAGTCCCAGTGAGCTGGTAGCAAGAGTAAAGGCACATCTGGCCCGTTATGAGCGTCTGATCGGAACCGGTGTTCAGGAAAATGATATTATTGAAATCCGGGGATTGAAGATTGATAAGACAGCCAGACGGGTATGGATCAATGGAGAAGAAAAGAACTTTACTACAAAAGAGTTTGACCTTCTTACATTCCTTGCACAGAATCCCAATCGTGTATTTACAAAGGATGAATTGTTTAAGGAAATCTGGGATATGGAATCCATTGGAGATATTGCAACTGTAACGGTTCATATCAAGAAAATCCGTGAGAAGATTGAATTTAATACAGCGAAACCACAGTATATCGAAACAATCTGGGGCGTTGGATACCGGTTTAAAGTATAAGACAAAAATATTGTAAAGTTGGAAAGTGTGGGGGAAAATGATTGATTTAAAGTACGCCAACAGAGAATTTCAGAAATTTCTGGATGAATATGACAGAGAAGATGAAAAAGTAAAACTGAAAATTGTCCATACAGAGGGTGTGGTTAAGTGTGCAGATGAAATCGCAGTACGTATGGGACTTTCAGAAGAGGACAGGAATCTTGCCTGCCTGATTGCGCTGCTTCATGATATCGGGCGCTTTGAACAGTTGAAGTTATTTGACAGCTTTCAGCCGGATACCATGGATCATGCATCTTATGGAGTGGAAATTCTGTTTGGACATAAGCAAATGATACGCAGATTTGTACAGGAAGATACCTGGGATGAGATTATAAAGACTGCCATTGCAAAGCACAGTGATTTTCGACTGAAAGGAATTGAGGATGACAGGGCATTGCTCCATGCAAGGCTGATCCGAGATGCAGACAAACTGGATAACTGCAGAGTAAAACTGGAGGAATCCATAGAGGTGCTTCTGGGAGTGACCGGTGAAGAGGCCGGAAAACAGGAGATTACGGAAAAAATATGGGATACCTGTATGAAAAAAAGTTCGATTCTGTCAGCTGACCGGATAACAGCCATGGATTACTGGGTGTCTTATCTGGCATATTTTTTTGATCTAAACTTTCCTGCTACGTTTTCGATTATCCAGGAACAGGATTATGTGAAAAAACTGATAGACAGAATTCCTTATGAAAATCAGGATACAGAAAGAAAAATGCAGATTTTGTGTGACTGGATTCAGGAATATGTAAAAGAAATGGTTGAATAAAATTTTAAGTAAGGGGGTCTCAGATCGTTGGATGAGACCCCCTTCGTGATTAAAACAGATGTGGATTTGTTTTTTTCAACCATATAAATGAAAGGATAAAGAAGAGAATTCCGTACACGGTAGTGATCGGTGTAGCCATACCCATATAAGTAAGATTGGTATTCGGCAGATGAGACATAAAAATAGACACTGGAATGATGGAAATAATTACAGATACCATCTGTGCTGCAATTGTGGCAATGGCAGCACCGGCTGCATCCAGTTTTAAAACTCCTACCAGCAGTAAATCACCAATGATGTTTACTACACAGGCAATGCCTACAAAAAGAAATGGCAAATTGGCATTTCCTACCCCGCGCAAAACACCGCTGATTACGTTATAGGCAATAATGATCAGAATACCTGCAGAACAGATTCGGATATAAAGAACGGCCTTTTCCATGGATTCTGCCGGAACCTGCATCAGGCTTGCTATGTTGCCTGCAAATATTTCAAGAAGAATTGTGAGAATAACACCAATGATGGAAAACAGGACGATTGTAGTTCCTACGGCATCGCCTGCCGCTTGTGGTCTCTTTTCACCGATGTGTTGTCCTATGATAACGGTGGAGCCCATGGCAAGACTGGTGATTACAAAGGTTACCATTTGCATAAAGGAACTTCCGGATCCTACAGCGGAAATACCGGAAGCGTCACCAAACTGACCGACTACCAGTAAATCTACGGCACCGTAAGCAGCCTGAAGAACCAATGCGCCCAGTACAGGAAGGGCGAATCGAATCAGGGAACCAAATACGGAGCCTTCTGTAAAGGAAAGTTCCTGTTTGTTTTTTTCCGTTTGTGTCATATGTTTTTTCCTTTCTTCATGGCATAGTGTGATTCAGACATTCAAATACTAGGATTTGGAAGAAGATTTGTCAAGAAGTTCTGCGCATTTTTTATTGACAAATACAAAGAAATAGCCTATTATGATTTTAGATTTGAAAAATGAAAGAAGCAATACCATTGAGAGTGAATGAGAGTTCATGAAGGGGTACACCACCACGGGTGTATTTCTTTGTGTACTCTCTTTTTTGTTATGTGGATGGTAACAGGAAAGGAGAAGAGATGCTGAGAATAAACGGAACAGAAAGAGAGTTTACCCCGGGGATGACCATTCTTGCACTTTTGGAACAGATGAATTATAACGTGGCAAGAGTGGCAGTGGAATGTAATGGAGAAATCATTCCGAGAAGACAACTGGCAGAGACAGAAGTAAAAGACGGGGATATATTGGAAGTTGTAAGTTTTGTGGGAGGAGGCTGATATGGTAACAGAAACTGAAATCCGGCAGGCTCTGATTTGGCGTCATTCGGAAAAAATACAGAAAAAGCTCGATAAAGCCCGGGTGGCAATTGCCGGACTTGGAGGGCTTGGTTCCAATGTGGCATTTGCTCTGGCGAGAATTGGTGTTGGTCATCTTCATCTGATCGATTTTGATCAGGTGGATATTACTAATCTGAACCGGCAACAGTACTTTATAAAACATGTGGGAATGTACAAAACAGAAGCTCTGGCACAGGAATTAAAGGAAATCAATCCTTATCTTCATGTTGTGACAGATTGTGTGCGTGTCTCAGAAGAAAATCTGGAAAGGCTGTTTGCAGAAGAACAGATTATCTGTGAAGCCTTTGATGTGCCGGAAGCAAAAGCACTGCTTGTAAACGGAATTATGGAGAAATATCCGGATAAGATTCTGGTGGCAGCCTCCGGAATGGCGGGATATGGAAACAGCAATGAAATAAAGACAAGGAAAATTACAGAACATTTTTATCTATGTGGGGATGAGCATACGGAACCAAAAGCGGGAATGGGGCTGATGGCACCACGGGTCGGGATTTGTGCTGCGCATGAAGCAAATCTGATTACAGAATTAATCATAAACAACAATTAAATGAAAAAGGAGCTTCTTGTATAATTCAAATATAAGGAATTCTGAGAAAGAAGGTTGAGAAAAAAATACCTCAGAGTAAAATAAGATTACTGACTTTGCACGGTTAGTAAAAAATCTTATTGAACAGAGAGGTATCTGAAATGAATTATAACACACAGAACGCAAAAATTGCATCTATTACGGAAAAAACTTTAAT
>JALFGN010000062.1 GCA_022777285.1 Blautia sp. | reverse complement strand
CGTATTGCTATCAAACCATGGCGTGGTTCTCAATACCTTGCCTTACAACGTCTTACAAGACATCGCATGCACATCACTGAATGCATTACCCGAGAGAAAACTTACATGTTAAATAACATTTATCTCAAGTTCAGTGAGTATGCTTTACTTAGAAATGGGGAACACCCATTTTCAAACAAATATGGTGCCACAGCAGAAGCTATCCTTACTGAATTCACAACGAATGAAGACATCGTTAACTCATCCATTGAGGAACTGGTTGAATTCATCAATTCTAAAAGTAAGGGGCGTATTGCTGATCCAGAAGAAACAGCAAAAATAGTACAGGCTGCAGCTCGTAATTCATACAGACTTGATAAATGTCTTTATGAACCCCTTACGATTTCAATAGCTTCCTCTTTCAACTGCATTAGTTCCTTTGAAAAGGAATTAAAAGCTATTGATAAAGCAATCCTTCAAACAGTTCAGGGCTTAAACCCTGAGGAATACACTGTGCTTAATTCTATTCCTGGAATAGGTAAGGTTTATTCGGCTGGCATTCTCGCAGAGCTCGGTTCAATCAAAGCATTTCAAAATGCCAATCAGCTCGCCAAATACTGCGGTATCGTTTGGAATGATAACGACTCAGGCGACTTTGAATCCGAAGACTCCCGAATGAGCAAAGCCGGAAACCGTTACTTGCGCTATTACATAATAGAGGCTACCGGCAGTGTGATTAATCACTGTCCCGAATATAAAGCCTTCTATCAAAAGAAATATGCTGAAACAAGAAATCATCAGCATAAACGAGCACTCGCGTTGACTTCCCGTAAATTTATACGTCTGCTCTTTGGTCTGCTGGACAAAGGCCAACTCTACTCTCCGGAAAAGAGTAGGTAATCCATATCGAATTCCTAACTTACGTCTTTTTTGAGAAATAAGCCGTAGGTCTATTAAAGTTACCCTTTTATCCGAAAATCATTTCAAAATACTTCTTGACTATTTACCAAATTGCTTTCTGAAAAGAGTTCTTGATTATAATGATAAAGATTTCAGAATATTTGTCAATAAAGATTTGATATTTTGCAGATTTTGGGTTATGGTATGTAATAGAAAGAAGAAAGCTGAGGATAAACAAATGGAACAGGCATATAAAAAACTTCTGCGGTATGTGGCAGTACCCACTGCAAGCTGTGATGGAAGCGGCATGCATCCGACAACAAAGGAGCAATTTGATCTGGCACATATGCTGGTAAAGGAAATGAAAGAGGCAGGTATTCAGGATGCGCATGTGGATGACAGATGCTATGTATATGGAAAGATACCGGCTACAACAGGGTACGAAGGAAAGATAAAACTTGGTTTTATTGCTCATATGGATACGGTATCGGATTTTGCAGATCATCCGGTAAAACCGGTCATTCATGAAAATTATGACGGAAAGGATCTGGTTCTTGGAAACAGTGGAAGAACGTTGGAAGTCAAAACATTTCCGCATTTGTCCGGATTGGAAGGAAGAACTTTGATTACCAGTGATGGCACTACGATTCTCGGGGCAGATGATAAAGCAGGCGTGGCAGAAATTATGGCACTTGTGGAAAAACTGAACGAAGAACAGATTCCGCATGGTCCCCTGTCAATCGGTTTTACACCGGATGAAGAAGTGGGAGAAGGTGCAGATGGTTTTGATGTAGCGCATTTCGGTGCAGAATTTGCTTATACCGTAGATGGTGGAAGTGAGGATGAAATCGAATATGAAAATTTCAATGCTTCAGGAGCAGAAATTGTGACGCATGGTTTTAATGTTCATCCAGGAAGTTCTAAAAATGTTATGATCAATGCTTCTCTTGTAGCAATGGAAATCAATGAAGCGTTACCCAAAAATGAGACACCGCGAGATACAGAAGGCTACGAAGGGTTTTATCATCTGTGCAGTATGGAAGGCAGTGTGGAACAGGCCAGACTTTCTTATATTATAAGAGATCATGACAAAGAAAAATTTAAAGAGCGACAGGAAATTCTTGAAAATATTTGCAGAAATATGAATGAGAAATATGGTCAGGGTACAGTAGAACTGACGATAAAAGAGCAGTATCTGAATATGGCTGAGATTATCCGAAAACATTTTCATCTGATTGAAAATGCAAAAAATGCAATGGAACGGGCAGGATTACAGCCGCATGTGATTCCGGTCCGTGGAGGTACAGATGGAGCAAGATTAAGCTTTATGGGATTGCCATGTCCGAATCTCGGCACTGGGTCTTTTGCCTGTCATGGACCTTATGAACATGCTACGGCAGAAGGGATGAATCACGTGGTAGATACGCTGGCAGAGATTGTAAAATTATATGCAGAATAAGAAAAAAAGGACCGTACCGGTAAGTGTGCGGTCTTTTCTGCTCCTTTTTGGCAGATATGACAAATTTTTTAACTTTTTTTAAATCCTTGTAAAAAGCTACCATACAGAAAATTTTGTGTTATAATGTACGAGTGTCGCAGAAAATGTAAAAAAACGCAGAAAATTGTTGGAAGATCAATTGAGGTCAGGAGTAAGAGAATGAAAGAAGAAATCAAAGGGAAAGACCGGGAGAAATTCCATACTTCAAGGGTAAAGCGGGCAGAAGAAGAGAAAAGAAGAAAACTTGCAAAAAGAATTGCTGCTCAACAACAGAAAATGCAAAATGGAGATGTGGGAGAAGAGATTACTTCTGCAATGGAAAAAATTATTCTGGATACGATCGGAGAGGAAGTACATCTCTCTGAAAAGACAGTAAAGAAGCAGTCAGAAGTAAAGGGACCGGAAAAGCCGGAAGAGAAGCGGATAGAAGAAAAAGAAGCGGAAAAGCCGGAAGAGAAGCAGATAGAAGAAAAAGAAGCGGAAAAGCCGGAAGAGAAACAGACAGAAGAAAAAGAAGCGAAAAAGCCGGAAGAGAAGCAGATAGAAGAAAAAGAAGCGGAAAATCAGGAAGAGAAGCAGACAGAAGAAAAGGGAACGGAAAAGCCTGAAGATAAGCAGAAAGAAGAAAAAGAAGCGCAAAAGACGTAAGAGAAGCAGACAGAAGAAAAAGAAGCGGAAAAAACTGAAGAGAATCCAAC
>JALFGN010000142.1 GCA_022777285.1 Blautia sp. | reverse complement strand
TGAAATGATAAATGCGTCGGAAGCCCGCGAGGACGACGAGGACTTTAAGAACCCGGTAGACCTCATGTTTGAACGTCTGGAAGAAAAAGACCCGGAACATTTTGCGGTCAAGCAGTACAAGAAGTACAAACTTGCGGCAGGTGTTATAAGCTTGAAGAGACTTCTTAATCATCATTTTTTAAGAAATTGGAGCTCCAAAATGATTAAAAAGTCTCTTGAGGCTTATTTTTTGCCCAAAATACAAAATTGTACTTTTTTAAAAACATTCTCAAAGGATGGCAACATTTTGCCTCGCCAGTCTGGATATAGTGTAAGGAGTTTTTCAAACCGACACAAAAATCCAGAGAAATTTAAAAAAGTTACGTTACTACCTTGTAAAACAGCGTCCGAAAGATGGGTTAAGTGAGAGGAACTTTTTTGAAGATCCTTACACGAACCTTGACAACGGAGCAGCCTGTCCATAGTGATACCAGATTTGAATGTGCATCCAGCATGTCTTTTCTGGCAAATACGTCCCGGAAACATCGGAACCCGGTACAGGAACGGATATGGAATGAAAACAGGCAATGAAAAATGAAAGGAAGGAGGAAAACGGATGCAGGAAAAACTTACCGCATTGTATGAGCGTCTCAGCCATGATGATGACCTTATGGGCGAGAGCAACAGTATATCGAACCAGAAGCAGATGCTTTCAGAATATGCAGAATCCCATGGACTTACCCCATATATCCATTTTACGGATGATGGAATATCCGGCACAAGGTTTGACCGCCCGGGATTTGTCAGCATGATGGATGCCATCAAAGCCGGGCAGATCGGGACGGTGATCATAAAGGATATGAGCCGGTTGGGACGTGATTATCTGATGGTCGGTCAGATTCAGGAAATGCTGCGCCAGAAGCAGGTTAGGCTGATCGCTATCAATGATGGTCATGACAGTCTGAATGGGGATGATGATTTTCTTCCTTTCCGAAACATTATGAATGAGTGGTATGCGAAAGACACGAGCAAAAAGATCCGGTCTACCTTTAAGGCAAAAGGCAATTCCGGGAAGCACGTTGCAAGCACCACACCATACGGATATCTGAAAGACCCGGAAAATAAGGAACACTGGATCGTGGATGAAGAGGCTGCACAGGTTGTCCGCAGGATTTTTCAGATGACAATGGACGGATATGGTCCTTACCAGATCGCAAAGAAGCTGAAAGAAGATCAGGTGGAGATCCCGGCAGTACACATGGCAAGGCATGGGGCAGGATTATGGCAGGGAAGAGTGGACGAGATCAAAGACCCCTATGCGTGGGGTTCGTCGACGGTGGCAGGGATCCTGAAAAAGCGGGAATATCTTGGTCACACTGTTAATTTCAAGACCAGAAAGCATTTTAAGGACAAAAAGAGCCATTATGTGTCAGAAGATAACTGGACAGTATTTGAGGACACGCAGGAAGCGATCATTGATCAGGAAACCTTTGATAATGTCCAGAGAATCCGGAAGAATGTCCGCAGATACCCGGACGGATGGGGAGAAGCACATCCACTGACAGGGCTGATGTATTGTGCCGATTGCGGGGCAAAAATGTATGTGCACCGGGTAAATAATGGGAAAAGAATCCCACAATATACCTGTTCTGCATATAGCAAGGTTCCGGTTGGAACACTCTGCCCGACACAGCACAGGATTAATGCGGATATTGTGATGGAGCTGATAAAAGACCTGCTGAAAGCTATCGCAGAATATTCCCATCTGAACCGGGAAGAGTTCATTGAGACAGTGAAGACAACACAGAATTCCCAGCAGTCCAGTGAAATCGTGAGACTGAAAAACAGGATAGCAGAAGCGAAAAAGCGTCTGCAGGAACTGGAAAAACTGATCTGCCGAATATATGAGGATAATATCCTCGGTAAGCTGCCGGACGAACGTTACGCAGTCCTTGATGGGCAGTATTCCAAAGAACAGAAAGAACTGAC
Organism: Blautia sp.; assembly: GCA_022777285.1. Taxonomy (GTDB): domain Bacteria; phylum Bacillota; class Clostridia; order Lachnospirales; family Lachnospiraceae; genus Blautia. The sequence continues at coordinate 2,285 of JALFGN010000142.1, read as the reverse complement.
AGCGGAAATTTCAGAATTGGAAGCAGAGGTAGCCGGATATGAAAATGGCAGACGGTCTGCGGAAAGATTTATTGCACTGGTGGACAAATATCAGAATTTTGATGAACTGACCACATATATGCTGAATGAGTTCGTGGAAAAGATTCTGGTGCATGAGAGGGACAGGAAAGGAAGCCAGCAGACCACACAGGAGATTGAGATTTATTTTAATTTTGTGGGAAGGTATCTTCCACCGCATTTTGGAGAAGTCCAGCTGACGACGGAAGAGGAAGAAGAATTACGAAAGCGAGAAGCCAGGAAGGACAGGCTGCACCAGAATTATCTGAGGCGGAAGGCAAATGGAAAACAGAAAGAATACGAAGACAAAGTAAAAGAAAAAAGAAAAGCCGAGATCGAGGCGAAGAAGGAAGCAATCCGGCAGGAAGATATTGCGAAAGGTGTGTTTGTTCCAGTGTCGATGCTTCCGGCTGCAGAACCAAAGAAAGGGGTGGCAAATGCATGAAAGAATTGAAACCGATGATACATGATGAAAAGAACGGACTGGATTATATCCTTGTGGGAGATTATTATATCCCGCTGATCCGTGTGGCGGAAGAACCCCGGGATATTGGTTTTTATGGAAGCCTCCGAAGGAATTTTCTGAAAGACTACCGGCAAGCTTTGTATTCCCAGCTGATGCTGACTGGGAAGCTCTGGTCGTATCTTGCTGATTTGAATGAAATCTGTGTGGAACGCAGGGATAACATGATGGATCAGATGATGGAAGCAGAGGGTGTCACAGAGGAATTAAAGGGAAAAGACCAGATGGAATGGCTCCGCAGGGTAAATAACATCCGCAACAGAGTGGATGAAGTTATTTTGAATGAACTGGTTTATGTGTAGGGGGATGCTTATGAGATACCGGATTGAATATGCAGATGGTCGGTGCTGTAATTTCGCCAACAGCCGGAAAGACCTTCTGGAATGGCTGAAACTCTTAAAGGACGAAGAGATCATAGATATTCGGAAAATCTACAAAAACGGTGTGACAGATTCCGTACTTGAGAAGTATCGAAACTATGTGAACAGAAATGCCGGATAGGAAGGAGAAGACAGGATGAAAGCCATACATTTTATTTTTAAAATCATGTTCCTGCCTGTGATGGTTGCTCTGGGAGTCATAAGACTGTTTGCGGAGTTCCTTGCAGGAATATCAGCAGTCATCTTCCGGGTAATTGCAGGAATCTTTCTTCTGACCGCCCTGCTAAGCTATGGCTTGGGGCTGGAAAGTTCCGGGGAATGCCTGAAAATGGTATTGGCTGGCTTCCTGTTTTATCTCCTGCCATGTACGGTTGAAATCGTGATTGCGGGAATCGTCTTTTTAGAAGAATGGATTCGCTCTATAACATAGGAAGAGGGAAGAAAGGGACACGATTATGAAAAGAGAATTAGTGGAAAGCTACTTCGACTGGAATGAGATCAGGCTGGAGGCATATTTACGGATTGACCCGGAGCTGATCGAGTTGGAAAGAGAATGTGAGGCAACAATGGATGAATTGAAGCCATACATTGAAAAATATGGTCATGAGTTTTGGACGATCATTGATCGGATCGTATCGGCAAGACACGCAGTAGAAGCCTATATTAGCCGGGAAATGTATATCCGAGGATTTTTGGATTATGAACGTCTGGTGTGTGAGATAGAAGGGGATGTATAAAGATGAAAGAGGAAGCATTAAAGGAATTTGTGGACAATGTCATTCAGGAACGGATGCAGAGCGCATTCAGCCAGATGAAAGCCGGGAAAAAACCAGATGACGAGGATGATGTGGAACAAAAGTATGAGGAAGCGGTGGCATTGCTGCCAGAGGATAAGCAACAGGCAGTCAGGGCATACTGTGATGCTATTTTTGACAGCGGTGCGGATGCTGAGCAGTTCTTTTATCGGTTGGGACTGAAGGATGGAATTCGGTTGTATAAGACAGTAAAAAGTATCATCAAGGGAATATCTTAAATGGATTGGAAAATGTTATTTAAAATTCACATGTGCTACCATAACTCGGAAAACATATGGAATAAGGAATTTTTTTGTGATATACTGTTCTAAAAATCGTTGTCTGGCGATTTGGTGAATCCCGATAGATTATTTTATAGGGAACAGAAACTTTGAATTTGCGGAGATGATAAGATGGTCAATATAACAGATGTAAAACAGATTCTTCAATTTGCAATAGATGCGGAGATTAAAGTCTTTCTTGATGGCGGCTGGGGTGTAGATGCTCTTCTTGGATATCAGTCAAGAGCCC
>JALFGN010000094.1 GCA_022777285.1 Blautia sp. | reverse complement strand
TTTCTTACTCTTTTCATTGTTTCTCCTTTAACATAGAAGTTCCCTCATTATGTAATTGTCAAGGTCATTGTAGCGAACACAGGAAAAAATTGCAAGTACAATTTCCCGTACAATCTGTAGTCGCCTGCAGACACGTTACAGCGTCTGCCAAAGGCCGGAACCGTAACGCAACACGGCTCCTACTCCAGAATCTTTTTCAGTTCATCCATGAAGGTATTTACATCTTTAAATTCTCTGTAAACAGAGGCAAAACGCACGTAAGTAACTGCATCCAGATCTTTCAGTCGATTCATTACAATCTCCCCGATTTCTGTGCTCGGAATTTCTCTTTCTTCTTTATTGAAAATTTCTGTTTCGATATCATCGATGACTTTCTCAATCTGCTCCACAGAAATGGGACGTTTATAGCAGGCTCGCATCACACCGTCCTGAATCTTTGCCCTGTCATATTCCTCTCTGCTCTGATCTTTTTTGATCACTGTCAGAGGGATCGTTTCTATTTTTTCATAGGTAGTAAATCTTTTTCCGCACTCATCACACTGTCTTCTTCTACGTATGGAATTGTTATCCGGAACTGGTCTGGAATCAATCACACGTGTGTTTTCCTGATTACAAAAAGGGCATTTCATTCTGCGTTTCCTCCTCAAATTATATGATAGGAAAAGTATAGTATATCAAAACTTTCATCGTCAATATTTTTTCTCTGTATTTTTGTCAAGGACTAAAACTTTATTAAATTTTTCTGTATGCGGTATATTGTGAATCTCTTATGAGAATCATTTTACTAAAAGAGCGTTTCCTGTACGCTCCCAAAAGTACAATTTTCAGGAGGATTCTTGCAATGGCACTGAATAAAGTTGAAATATGCGGTGTAAACACTTCAAAACTGCCCATTCTTACCAATGATGAAAAAGACATGCTATTTGAGCGGATAAAAAACGGTGATTCCCAGGCAAGAGAATTATATATCAAAGGAAATTTAAGACTGGTTCTCAGTATTATCAAACGTTTTTCTGCCAGTAATGAAAATGTGGACGATCTCTTTCAAATCGGCTGCATTGGTCTTATGAAAGCAATTGATAATTTCGATACAACTCTGAATGTAAAATTTTCTACTTACGCAGTTCCCATGATCATTGGCGAAATACGCCGTTATCTTCGTGACAACAATTCCATCCGTGTCAGTCGTTCTCTTCGTGATACTGCTTACAAAGCGCTCTATGCAAAAGAATCTTATATGAAAAGAAATCTGAAAGAGCCTACCATAGACGAAATTGCCCTTGAAATTGGCCTGAATAAAGAAGAAATTGTATATGCACTGGATGCCATACAAAGTCCTGTCAGTCTTTATGAACCGGTTTATACAGAAGGAGGCGATACCCTTTATGTTATGGACCAGATCAGTGACAAGAAAAATAAAGAAGAAAACTGGATTGAAGACATTTCTTTAAAAGAGGCCATGAACCGACTGGAAGCCCGGCAACGGCACATTATCGAAATGCGTTTTTATGAAGGAAAAACGCAGATGGAAGTCGCTCAGGAAATCGGAATTTCTCAGGCTCAGGTAAGCAGGCTGGAAAAGCATGCACTGAAAAGTATGAAAAACTACTTAAGTGAGTAAAGTGTGTTAAAAAAGCATGGGTGCCTAGATAGCTAGCCACTCATGCTTTTTTCAGAAATTTTTCTTCTTGTATTTCTACCAGAATAATATCAGCCCCGATTTGTTTGATACATGCAAATGGAATGACAAACTCATTTACCGGTCCGAAAAAGCTGCAGAGTTTTCCCGGTACGGGTACAATAATTGCCTGAATATAGCCTGTTTTCGGATCAAAATCCACATCCATGGGTACTCCAAGACTTTTGCAATTACAGACATTAATCACTTCCTTCTGCCGCAGTTCACATACACGCATGGATTTTCTCTCAAAGCTTTATTATTCAGTATATGCATATTTCTTTTTTTCTTGCATATTATCTGTCCGTAACCTACTATCTCCACAGGCATGGCAAAAGGGTTCCATTTTTCTCTGTTATTTATCGCTTCTTATCTCTGTACACGTCCGGATCCATCACCACCGGCAAGTTTCAGTACTTCATCCATAGATACCATATTGAAGTCTCCTTCAATGGAGTGTTTCAGACAGGAAGCAGCGACTGCAAATTCGATAGTTGCCTGTGCATCGTAACCATTTAAGCATGCACAGATCAGTCCGCCTCCGAAGCTGTCGCCGCCGCCTACACGGTCAACAATGTGCATTTTATATTTTTTGCTGAAGAAATAATCGTTTCCGTCATATAACATTGCAGACCAGTTGTTATCATTTGCAGAAAGAGATTCTCTTAATGTAATAGCAACTTTAGAGAATCCGAAACGGTCAGCCAGCTGTTTTGCCACGTCTTTGTATCCTTCGTGGTTTACTTCCCCTGCTGTAACATCTGTGTTTGCTGCTTTGATTCCGAATACATCTGCTGCATCTTCTTCATTTGCGATACATACGTCTACATATTTGCAGATTTCACCCATTACCTGACCTGCTTTTTCTTTGGACCACAGTTTGTTTCTGTAGTTCAGGTCACAGGAAATCGTAAGTCCTGCTTCTTTTGCAGCTTTACATGCTTCCAGACAAATCTTTGCCACTTCATCATTCAGTGCCGGTGTAATTCCTGTAAAGTGGAACCAGTCAGCACCTGCAAAAATGTGTTTCCAGTCAAAATCTGCTGCTGATGCCGTTGCGATAGAAGAACCTGCACGGTCATAAATTACTTTGGAAGGTCTCTGAGAAGCACCTTTTTCCAGATAATAAATACCTACACGATCACCGCCGCGTACGATTTCTGTTGTATCTACTCCATATTTTCTCAGGGAATTCACTGCTGCCTGTCCGATTTCGTGAGACGGAAGTTTTGTAACAAATGCTGCATCAAATCCATAGTTTGCCAGAGAAACTGCAACGTTTGCTTCTCCTCCGCCATAGGTTGCACCAAAGGTCTCTGCCTGTACAAAACGGTAGTATCCTTCCGGAGCCAGTCTCAACATAATTTCACCAAATGTAATTACTCTCTTTGCCATTTTTCTTCTCCTTATTCTCTCTGGGTTTATCTTACTTCTTTTATAATTGCAACTGCTTCTTTTGTCAGTGCTTCAATTTTATCAAATTCACCTGCTTCGATCATGTCACCTTTTACCATCCAGCTGCCGCCGCATGCAAAGATTTTATCACATGCAAGATAATCTTTTACGTTCTTTGGATTAATACCGCCTGTCGGCATAAATTGAATTCCAACATAAGCAGCCGCCATAGCCTTAATGGTTGCCACTCCGCCATACTGTTCTGCCGGGAAGAATTTCAGGACTTTCAGTCCACGTTTTACACCCTGTGCTACTTCAGAAGGTGTTACACATCCAGGTAATACAAGGATTTCTTTTTCCAGACAATAATCTACGATTTCCGGATCAAATCCCGGGCTTACAATAAATTTTGCGCCTGCTGCCACTGCACGATCCACCTGTTCCGTTGTAAGAACCGTTCCTGCACCTACCAGCATTTCCGGATATTTCTCTGTCATTGTGCGAATGGATTCTTCTGCTGCTGCCGTACGGAATGTAACCTCTGCACATGGAAGTCCGCCATCGCAAAGTGCTTTTGCCAGAGGCTCTGCATCCTTTGCATCGTTTAATACAACAACCGGTACTACACCAAATTTTGAAAGCTGTTCTAAAATAGGGTTCATAATTTCCTCCTTAAATGCAAAAATAATTTGTATTTTTCGTCTTATTTGTTTCGTATTATGAAACTTAATTTCATAATGTGGTATATTTACTTTGGATTATACTACAGGAATCGGGATTGTCAAGTGATTTTTTTCAAAAAAATAGCTGTTGTCTCTTTTTCGGGAAAGTGCTACAATAACGCCAAGGCTTATTTGTAAAATATAGACGAAAGGAAGGAAATCCTTATGGAATCTAAAAATCCGATTCAGGTTGCCGACCGCCTTTTCCTGACACTGGAAACACTGGCCAGCACCGGTCCTGTTGCTCTGGCTGATTTAAGCCGGGAATTGGATTTAAATAAAAGCACTACACATCGTCTGCTTTCCTCTCTCATATATATGGGATATGTGAAACAGGATCCGGAGACGCAGAAATACGATCTTTCTCTGAAAATCCTTACCTTATCCAACCGTCTTCTGGATCGGCTGGATATTCTGGAAAGTGTACGTCCTTATCTGAAAAAACTTGCCCGGGAAACAGGGGAAACCGTACATTTTGTCCAGTTGGACGGACAGGAAGCCATTTATATTTACAAAGAAGAATCTTATCAGAATTCTGTACGTATGGTTTCCAAAGTGGGAAGCCGTATTCCTCTGTACTGCTCCGGTGTGGGAAAAGCTATGGCTGCAGATATGGAAGAAAAACAGATTCGTGCCATCTGGGATGCCAGTCATATTGAAAAACTGACCCCTCACACAATCACAGACTATGACCATTTTCTCGAAAAAATAAAGGAAGCCCAAAAGAGAGGCTATGCTTTAGACGATGAAGAAAATGAAGTAGGCGTACGCTGCATCGCAGTAAGCCTTCCGGATTATAAAGAACGTCCCCGCTATGCACTTTCCATCTCTGCTCCTGCCACGCGCATGACCGATGAAAGAATTGAAGAGATTTCCCACTTGATTCTAAATGTCAAAAAAGAAATCCGGGAGAACATGTAAAATCAATACAGCCGGTCCTCTGTTTGTTCAGATGACCGGCTGTATCCGTTTTTCTTTTATTCGTAGCGTACCATTTCTTTACGTAATCTTTTCATGATCCGTTTTTCCAGCCTTGATATGTAAGACTGTGAAATTCCCAGTAAATCAGCAACTTCTTTTTGTGTCTTTTCTTTTCCGTCCGGCATATTAATTCCAAATCGCAGACGGATAATGGTCTGTTCTCTTTTACTTAACTTTCCAATTGCTTTCCCAAGCAAATTTCTTTCTACTTCACTTTCTATTCCACGGTAGATCACATCTTCATCCGTTCCCAGAATATCCGATAATAAAAGCTCGTTTCCATCCCAGTCCACATTCAGCGGTTCATCAATGGATACTTCCATCTTTGTCTTGCTGTTTCGTCTCAGATACATAAGAATTTCATTTTCAATACATCTGGAAGCATAGGTGGCAAGCTTTATTTTCTTTTCCGATTTAAAAGTGTTAATCGCTTTGATCAATCCTATGGTTCCTATGGAAATCAGATCTTCTGCACCAACTCCCGTATTATCAAACTTCTTTGCTATATATACCACCAACCTGAGATTATGCTCAATCAGGCAGGCTTTGGCCTGTTCAAATTCTTCTGTCTGAAGTTTTTCTATCATATCTGCTTCTTCCTTTGCATCCAATGGAGCCGGAAGTACATCAGCACCGCCAATATAATGAAGTTCTTCTCCCTTTCTGAAAAAAATACCGGAAAAACCTGTAAATACAGGAATCTGTGCCTTTCTGCTAACTGCTGCTTCCATAAACAAGCGCCTCCTAACCTTCAAAAACACCTGGATTTATAATCATCTGAAAGGCCCCATCTGCAGACAGTGATTCCGGTACGAGTCCCAGCATCGGCTTTTTAACCAAACGCCTTTTCTTTCCTGTTTTCATATACATTTCATCTACAGAAACCACAAGCAGAATGCCATTTTCGATTCCTACGCTCTGATAAATCAGCATATGCGGATGGAAAGATACCAGACTGTCTGCAGATAAATCGGAAGTACTCTCTGTCCAAAACAGAAGTTTATCAAATTCTTCTTTCTGAATGTGATCAAGCAATCCGGCAAACATCTGATATTCCAATACACATACCGGTTTTCCGGAAGCTGTGTCTCTTAGTCGGTTGCCTGTATCATACAGACCTTTCACTTTTATACATTTTTTCCCCTTCCGAATCATAACCTGGCAAAGGGTATCGCTTCTTCCTTTTAAGTATTTTAAGAGTCTGCTGCTGATTGTTATGACCCAGTAAGTGGCTGTGGAAGCAGCAAGAAACCAGAGAATTCCCCGGTTCTCCAAATCCGGAAGTGCCAACAAGATTCCACCGGTAAAAAAAGAAAAGACATACAGATAGAATATCCCCTGTACAACTTCACCGACAGTTTTCAATCTGCATCCTGTTTTCACCATAAGAACTCCAAGAATCCCATGTGCTATAACCATTCGAATTCCCAATGATTGAAACGGAACCCATACTGCTCCGCACATACCTGCAGCTCCAAGTAACGCTCCTGCCAGTATATGGAAAGATGTGGCAGTACTTCCCATACTCTGTTTCACCAGGCACAACAGGAAAACGTCCATTACCAGATTCACTACGAAAAACACATCCATGTAAAATTCGTAGTACACAAAACACCCCCCAGACCTGTTTGACTCTCTACTTATCTGGAATAAGTAAGGTTCATTATAGGTCATGGGAGGTGTTTATTTTGTCAAAATCACGGCATGGTTTAAAAAATCTTTTCGACAACCTTTTCCATATTTTTCCCGATATTCAATTTTTATGTTATCTTCTTTATGTAAAGCTCTCATGCAGAAGCATTAACGTATCCCGCATACGTTTTACCGGAATCTGTCCCGGAGCAGAGGCACGTATTCCGGCAGCAAACGTCACGGCAGATCCGGTTACTTCCCCGCAGAGTCTGCTCAGCACACCAGTTTTTCCCATTGACATGGTGATTACCGGTTTTTCTGTTTCTTTCTTCATTTTCACGGTTGCCTGAAGAAGTGTATATACTTCTTCTTCACACTGTGGCATAACTGCCAGTTTCAGAATATCTGCCCCTTTCTGATCCATTTCCCGCAGAATGCCCAGCATCGCTTCCACATCCGGTGTTTCATGAAAATGATGATTCGATGCAACTACAAAACTGTTTTGTTTTTGCAGATGTCTGATCAGATTTTTTGTATCGTGACCTTCAAAATACACTTCCACATCAATCAAATCCGCATATCCCGTTTTTGCTGCTTCTTCCAGTAACTTTACATAATCTTCAAACAGGATCTGCACATTCCCGCCTTCTTTATCTGTGCGCACCGTAAAAAGCAGAGGAATTTCTCCTAAAATGTCACGAATTGTTTTCAACAATTCCAGACATTTCTCTTGATTCTTTCCCTCTTCATAACAATCTGCGCGCCATTCCACAAGATCCGGTTTCATTTCTTTTACCTGACGGGTTTCCTCTTCTATTTCTTCCCGGCTTTTTCCTGTAATCGGGACACAGATCTTTGGCATTCCCTCTCCAATTACAGTCTCTCTGATTTTTACTGTTCTCATATTCGCCTCTCCCTGCTGTCAGTCTTTTCCAAGCGCTTTTCTCACAAGATCTACGGGCATCTCCTGTCCTGTCCAGATTTTAAATGCTTCTGCTCCCTGATGAATCAGCATTCCATATCCGTTAAACGTCTGACATCCTGCTTCTCTTGCCATAGATAAAAGTCTGGTTTCCCACGGATTATAAATAATATCCGCAACTGCCAGATCCGATCTCAGAAAAGAAGCATCCGGAAGAATACAATCGCCTGTATGCGGTGCCATCCCTACCGAAGTGGCATTGATAAAGAGTACACTTTCATTCATTGCTTCCTGTAATGTTTTCTGATCTTCATTTGGATGGATCATAATCTCGCAGGAACTTTTTTTTGCAAGCTGCTGAATCATCTGCTTCATTCTCGGCAGATAGCGACTGGTAGAACGTGCAAATATATGAATCGCTCCTACACCATCCAATGCAGCCTGGGCACAAATTGCTGTAGCTGCACCTCCGATTCCCATCAGGGTGATTGTTTTTCCCTTTGTCTGAATCCCATTTTCCGCTGCTGCCCGCATAAATCCGATACCATCTGTATTATGTCCAATCAGTTTTCCATTCTGATTCTCCACTGTATTCACGGCACCAATACATTCTGCTGCCGGTGAAAGTTCATCCAGATACTCCAGAATCTTATTTTTATTTGGCATCGTCAGGTTAAATCCACGAACTCCCATGGTTTTCAGGCCTTTTACTGCATCTCCAAGCCCTGTCTCATTTACTTCAAAACACAGATACACATAATCCAGTCCCAAAGCCTGAAATCCGGTATTATGCATCATAGGAGAAATGCTGTGCTCCACCGGACTTCCCAACAGTCCTGTAAGTTTCGTATGTCCTGTAATTGGTATCATTGCTGTCTTCCTTTCTGATTTCTCTTTTATCTGGCACAGTTATGGGCAGTATTCTGCAAAATATCCAGTCCATGTTCCAATTCCGGAAGAATATATTCCAGACATTCCCTTACTGCCTTTGGACTTCCGGGAAGATTGATAATTAATGCTTTTTTGCGAATTCCTGCTGCCTGACGGCTCAACATGGCACGTTTTGTAAACTGCATACTGAACGCACGCATAGCTTCCGGAATTCCCGGAACCATTCGTTCACATATATCCTGTGTTGCTTCCGGTGTCCAGTCTCGGGGAGAAAATCCGGTTCCTCCTGTCGTCAGAATCAAATCTGCCACATCTTCATCTGCCAGTCTTGCCATTTCCCGGCTTAGCATGGCACGCTCATCCGGCAATAGAATCTTATGTGTAATCACATATCCTGCCTGTTCCAGAATCTCACAGATGACCGGTGCACTGGCATCCTCCCGTTCTCCTGCATAACCACTGTCACTGGAAGTAATCACTGCTGCTCTTCTCATATCGCTTCCTCCGTCAAAAATTAAAATCTCCGCTTTTTCCACCTGTTTTTTCTACCAGATGAATATCTGTCAGAACCATTCTTTTATCCATTGCCTTGCACATATCATAAACAGTAAGAAGTGCAACCTGCACCCCTGTCAATGCCTCCATTTCTACTCCTGTTTTACCTTCTGTTTTCACAGTACAAAAAGCCGTAATGGTAAGATTCGTTTCATCAATTTCAAAATCTACTGTACATTTCGTGATCAGCAATGTATGACACATGGGTATCAAAGATGCCGTCTGCTTAACCCCCATGATTCCAGCCACGCGTGCCACACCCAGCACATCCCCTTTTTTTGCTGTATGATTCAAAATTGCATCCATCACTGCCTGATTTACTTGAATCTTACCTTGGGCTGTGGCAATACGTCTGGTGGGCTGTTTCTCCGATATATCCACCATAACGGCATTTCCATTTCCATCAAAATGTGTAAACTCTTTTTCTTCCATCTTCTCCCCACCTTTCATCCAACATAACAGCAGGCAGCCCGAAACCTTCCGGGCTGCCTGCTGTCTTTCTGTTCTTTTATTTAGAACCTATTACTTTCTGTTTTTCAAGAAATCCGGAATCTGGATGTCTTTCTTTGGTACAGTACTTGTAAAGCTGCTTGGAGCCTCACCAAATTTTGGCTGCTGGAAAGCAGGCATCTTAAAAGTTGGCTGCTGCTGCGGCTGCTTAAATACAGGTGCTGCTGCCGGCTGTGGTGCCGGTTCTTCTGCCTTCGCAGCTTTTTTATCTCTGGATACAGATGGTTTTCTTGCTGTTTCATCATCCAGACCGGTAGCAATTACGGTAATTCTTACATAATCTGCTTCTTTGTCATCATACAGAGCACCAAAGATGATATTGGTATCTTCACCCGTAAGATTCTGTACATAACTTGCTGCATCATTGGCATCCATAAGAGAGATATCACCGGATACGTTGATAATCACATGAGAAGCACCTTCAATCGTTGTTTCCAGAAGCGGACTGGATACAGCCTGCTGTACGGCTTCCATTGCCTTATCGTCGCCCTTGCCTTCACCGATACCGATATGAGCGATTCCTTTATCGATCATAACCGTCTGAACATCGGCAAAATCAAGATTGATCAGTGCCGGCAGGTTAATCAGGTCTGTAATTCCCTGCACTGCCTGCTGCAGTACTTCATCTGCCTTCTTCAATGCTTCCGGCATAGTTGTACGACGATCAACGATCTCCAGCAGACGATCATTCGGAATAACGATCAATGTATCTACATTATCTTTTAATTTTTCAATTCCTGTAAGGGCATTGGTCATACGTGTCTTTGCTTCAAAACGGAAAGGTTTTGTAACAACACCGACTGTCAGAATGCCCATTTCTTTTGCCGCACCTGCAACGATCGGAGCTGCACCGGTTCCGGTTCCGCCACCCATACCACAGGTAACAAATGCCATATCTGCACCCTGAAGGATCTGTTTGATTTCTTCAATGCTCTCTTCTGCTGCCTTTTCACCGATTTCCGGTTTTGCACCTGCACCCAGTCCTTTTGTAAGTTTTTCACCAATCTGAACAACTGTCGGTGCTTTACAAAGAGTCAGGGCCTGTTTATCTGTATTGATACCAACAAATTCTACACCGCTGATTGTTTCTTCCACCATTCTGTTAACTGCATTATTACCAGCTCCACCTACGCCAATTACTACAATTTTCGCAGATGATTCAGCCTCGTTTGTCATAATCTCTAACAAAGTACTTCCTCCTTTAGCTTCCCTTGTATAGTTTCCAAATACACATGCGTGTACTGTATTCTGTATATCCTGTTTTCTGTCTGAAATATGCACCCAGCCTGTCATATCCGTCTAAGATTGTATCTTCTCCATTCGTGCATATAGATATATAATATAGTCTTTTCAGGAATTTATCAACTATTAAATTAGTTTTTTCATAAAAATTTTTAAAAAAACAGGTCTTTTTGACGTTTTTTGTCGCTATTTCAGGATACTGAAAATACGATTTCTTAATACTCCCTGTCCTCATAGTCTTCTTCCTCATAACTTCCGTCATCATAATTCTCTTCCTCGTAACTTTCTTCCTCATAAGAGGAAGCTTCCGAATCTGTATTTGAACCCTGTTTTTCAAACACAATGCTTTCCGTTGTACTGTCCACGTTTTCCAGATGAAGAATTCCCTTCATACTGTCCAGCTGAGGAAGAATTCCAAGAAGCCTGCTGACTTTTCTGTCCAGATTTTCCTCTGTTCCCATATTTACTTGAATTTCACCATAATACAGGTAAAGCTGTCCTTTTTCATCAAACGCCATCCGTTCCGGTTTGCAATCACTGTTCTCCACCATTTTTACAATACTGAACAACATATCCAATTCTTTTGAAGTAATTCCATGCAGCTTTTCACCGACTCTGATATAGGCAGTAGAAATCCCTTCCACATATGGAACATCATCCAAAGCTTCCACCGTACTTACCTGAACAATTCCATTCTTATCAAAATAAAAACAACTATCCAGAAGCTTCACATAACCAATAAATTCTTTTTCTCTTACATGAATCACAATGCTGTTTCGCCCTGTCCGCTCCATCCATATTTTATTTAAAAATTCTGCATCTTTTGTTCTTTCTTCCGGGTTGATCCACATGGCAAGCACGGAATTTGAAGACAATGGGCCTTCCAGAACCTTGTTGATAATTTCATCTTCTGTATAACTTCTGTTCCCTTCCACTTTCACACTGGTGATTCTAAAACAGCCGAAAAACACAGCTATTCCTGTAAGCACAGACAGAGTCAGGCCGCCCAGAATCGTCCTGCGTTTCTTTTTATCCATATATGTTCCCCTTTATTCTATCTCGATTGCAGCACCAAGCATTTTCAGATCCTGGCAGATATCCTCATAGCCTCGCTCAATATATTGGGGGTTTTCTATATACGTTACCCCTTCCGCTGCAAGTCCTGCGATTACAAGAGCAGCGCCTCCCCTTAGTTCCTGTGCTTCCACCCGGGCTCCCTTCAAAGTTCCGCCTCTGATCCAGGCTTCTCTTCCCTTGATATGGATGTCCGCTCCCATTTTTTTCAACTGATCTGCTGTGCGGAAACGATCCTCAAAAATGTTTTCTACGAGACAGCTCTGACCCGGTATTGTAGAAAGGACTGCCATCAACGGAGATTGCAGATCTGTCGGAAATCCCGGATACACTTCTGTACATTGTCTCATGATAGGATACTGAACCCACCGGCTGCATAAAGACAGTTTACCACCAATTGCTTCATATTGTCCACCCATTTTCTGATATAGGCAAAGAAGCGCTTCCATTTCCTCTATCGGGGCATTACTAAGTACAATTTGACTTCGTGTAATTGCACTGGCACATACATATGTTCCTGCTACAATTCTGTCCGGTGGTATGGTATATTCTGTTCCATGAAGTTTTTCTACCCCTCTGATACAGATTGTTCTGCTCCCTGCCCCTGTAATCTTTGCACCACAGGAGCAAAGGAAATCACAAAGCCAGATAACCTCCGGTTCACACGCACAGTTTTTCAGTCTTGTAACACCTTCCGCCAGGACAGATGCCAGAACAGCATTTTGTGTTGCACCCACACTGCTTCCCGAAAAAACAATTTCTGTTCCCTGCAGTTTTTTTCTCTGTGCTACAAGAACCGATTCCTTTTCAAAAAAAGAAACACCCAGCTTTTCCAGTGCCCAAATATGCAGATCAATGGGCCGTTTTCCGATCACACAACCACCGGGATAAGGAATACAGGCATCTTGAAATCTTCCAAGAAGACTGCCCAGCAAAATCACAGAGGATCGCATTTTCCTTCCCTCTGTAAAATCAATCCTGGTTTCCTTTACATGGCTGCAATCCAATACCATAGTATGATTTTTGTATTGAATTTTCACTCCCAGTTTTTTCATGATTTCTGCCATGGTATGAACATCTGCAATATCCGGACACTGATGCAGAATAATTTCCCCTTTATGCAAAAGAGCGGCCGCCATAATTGGCAATGCCGCATTCTTTGAACCTTGTATTTTAATTTCCCCTTCAAGAGGCTTCCGGCCTTCTATTCGGATTTCCTTCAAGCCAATCTTCCTTCCATGGCTGACTATATACTATTGTATGCACTCCGGTCCAATTGGTGACACTATCTGCTTACAGACAGTGCCAGCCCCATTTCTCCCAGGAGGAATAGGACAGAGGTTCCTCCATAACTGATAAATGGCAGTGTAATCCCTGTATTTGGTATTGTATTGGTCACTACTGCAATGTTCAAAATAACCTGAAGAGCCATATGCCCCATAATGCCGCCTGCAAGCAATGCTCCTTCCAGATCCTTTGCATGAACAGCAATCACCATCAATCGCCAGATTAAAAGTCCAAATATTCCAATAACCAGAATTGCCCCTGTCAATCCGGTTTCTTCACAGATAATAGAAAAAATCATATCATTCTGTGCTTCCGGTACAAATCCAAGTTTCTGCAGACTGTTGCCCAGACCTTTTCCAAAGATACCGCCGCTTCCAATTGCATAAAGTCCCTGTATCGTCTGAAATCCTTTTTCATATGCTTCCGGATTTCTCCAGATGGCAATTCTTTCCAGGCGATAACTGGCCATCCCAAGAAAAATACCAATAAACACGACTCCAAGTACTCCAATACCAACAAAAGGGAGATACCCGGGATTGGATATGAATATGAGAAGCACTCCGATTCCCAGGATAATGACTGCTGTACTCAGATTATTTGTCCCTACCAGACCTACAACGGGAAGAAGGAGCAGCATCGTTCCTGCCATCTGCAAGAGGCCTTGCTGCTTCTTCTTTGAACCGGTAAGAATAAATGTAAGAAACAGAATCACTGCTACCTTTGCAAATTCAGAAGGCTGAAAAGACAACGGCCCCAACGAAAGCCATCGTCTGGATCCATTATACTCATCTCCGAAAAGCAGGACTGCAAGAGAAAGCCCAAGAGAGACAAGATACAAAAACGGTGCCAGTCGAACAAAAATATGATAGTCTATGTTGGAAATCACATACATTCCCATCATGCCAAGCGCAGTGGCAAATAATTGTTTTTTAAAATAATAGGCAGGGTCATGAAACTTTACCCTGCCATTGTAAGCACTTGTGCTGAATAAGAAAATCAAACCACAGACAACCAGTAAAAGTACCAGAATCAAGAGGATTTCGTCCATGCATCCCTTTGGTCGTTTTTCATTTTCCACCTGCATTTTCCTTTCCTTTTGCCTATGCTACATTATATTGTCTGTTTTCCCGCATTATGAAACGGTTATCTGCTCAGTGCTCTTACATATTCTTTAAATTTATCGCCTCTCTGCTCATAATTATCAAACTGTCCCCAGCTTGCACACGCCGGAGAAAGGAGTACTGCATCTCCCGGTTCTGCTTTCTCTGCACAGATATGTACGGCTTCTTCCAGATTTTCAGCCAGAACCGTATGGAAAAATCCACATGCATGGGCTGCTTTCTGAATCTTTTCTCTTGTCTGGCCAATCAGTACCAGTTCTTTTACTTTTCCGTCAAAAGACTGAATCCATTCTTCATAAGAAGACTCTTTATCATAACCGCCTCCGATCAGGAAAGTTGGTCGATTCATTGCCTGAATTCCTTTGATTGCAGCATCCGGATTTGTACCTTTTGAATCGTTATAATAAGCCACACCTCGAATTTCTTCCACAAACTCAATTCTGTGCGGCACTGCTGTAAATGCCATAATAACTTTTCGTATAATTTCCGCAGGTACACCTGCACAATATGCCATAGCAGATGCTGCCATAACATTTTCGTAATTATGCTGTCCCAGAAGTTTCAGTTCTCCTGTTTTTGCAAAAACAAAAGATTCTTTCTCTGTCTTCCATACAATCTTATCTCCATCCAGGAAAATACCCTCTTCCAGTTTATGAAGGCTTGAGAAAAATACTACTTTTGCAGGACAGCTTTCTGCAAATTTCCGAAGTATCTCATCTTCATAATTGAGAATACAGAAGTTCTCTTTTGTCTGATTGGCTGTAATCAATTCTTTCACACGAATATATTCTTCCATTGTATGGTGACGATTCAGATGATCTTCTGTAATATTCAGGATCGCAGAAACTTCCGGTTTGAAAGTATGGGTACTTTCCAGCTGAAAACTGCTGATTTCCGCAACGGTATAACTATCATCTTTCATCTCAAGAGATGCACCGGTATATGCATTTCCAATATTCCCCACTACAAAAACAGATTCTGCATAGGCTTTCATAATTTCTCCGAGAAGTGCTGTTGTAGTCGTTTTTCCATTGGTACCTGTAATGGCAAGAACCGTTCCTGCACCCATACGATAAGCCAGTTCCACCTCTCCCCATACAGGAATTCCAGCATCCTTCAACTTCTGTACTGCCGGAATATCAAGTGGAACTCCAGGACTCATTACTACAAGATCCAATGTGGAAAGGACCTCCCCCGGCAGTTCTCCCAGTATGATTTCACAAGTACTTCCCTCCGGAAGTTTTCCTGCGATGTCATTTCTATCCAGTTTTTCATTTCCATCATATAAAACTACGCAGGCCTGTACTGCTTCCAACAGTTTCACTGCCCCGATTCCACTGATACCGGAACCGAAAACCAGTACTTTTTTCCCTTGTAACTCTGTTCTGTTCATTTCTTTTCTTTCCTTTCTCTCATCTCTAAAGCAATTCTATAAACCCAGCAATGCAATCATGCATAAAATTGCTGTTACAATTGAAAATACTGCCACAACTCTTGTTTCCGACCAGCCACACAATTCAAAATGGTGATGGATCGGTGCCATCTTAAAGATTCTCTTTCCATGTGTCATCTTAAAGTAACTAACCTGCAAAACAACCGATAATACTTCCACTACATAAATCAAACCGATAATCAGAAGGAACAAAGGCATCTGCAGCATATAAGCAGTACCTGCTACAAAGCCTCCAAGAGCAAGAGATCCTGTATCTCCCATAAAAATCTTTGCCGGATATACATTAAATAACAGAAAGCCCAGAAGAGCACCTGCCACTGCACAAGTAATCGGTTCGATTCCACTCTTTGTTCCGATTGCAACTACAGAAAAGAAAGTAGCTACCATAACCGTTACAGAAGAAGCCAGGCCATCCAGACCATCTGTAAAATTTACCCCGTTTACGGTACCGATTACTACAAAAAACAGCAGAGGAACGGTAAGAATACCAGGATTTATTTCCACACCCGGAGCAAAAGGCACTTTCAAAGTCATAGGAACATCTGTAAATTTCATAATATAAAAAGCAAAAATTGCTGTTACAACAATCTGGCATGCCATTTTCTGTCCCGGCATCAAACCATCTGAGCGACGCAACACTACTTTCAGATAATCGTCAAGAAAACCGATCAGTCCAAACCCTAATGTAAGGAATAAAACAGGAATAATCTTCGGATAATCCTTTACATAAATAAGAGAAGTCACCACAGTCGACAACAGAAAAATAATTCCACCCATAGTAGGGGTTCCCGCCTTTTTCAAATGGGACTGTACTCCATCCACTCGCTCTGTCTGACCCATCTTCAATTTTCTCAAATAGGGAATGATCACAGGTCCTAAAATCACACTGATTGCAAAGGCAATCAAAACAGGTAAAACCATCTTATACGCTTCCATAACACACCTCATCTTCGTATTTTTGCCTATAGTATAATGCTTTTTTTCAGTTTTATCAACCTGCAATCCCCATATAAGGAAGAATATTCTCATAGATGTCACGAATAACCGGAGCTGCAATGGTACCTCCATAATAAATCCCCTGCGGATCATGAATCAGACAAATTCCCAGAATCTGAGGGGAATCGGTCGGTGTAAACCCCAGAAAAGAAGAAATATATTTATGAGCGCTCCGGGGAAGTGTCTGAGAAGTGGCTGTTTTTCCCCCAATCGTCCTTCCTTCGATAAATGCATTTTTCCCGGATCCTTCCGATACGACCTTTTCGAGAATTTCTCTTACTTCCGCTGAAATCTGCTCTGTCACCACTCCTTTTTCTACCGGATATTTGAAAGTTTTTATCAGATTTCCCTCCTGATCTGTTACTCTCACTCCAAAATGAGGCGTAACCCGATTTCCTCCGTTAATTATTGCGCTGACCGTTGTGGCAAGCTGAATCGGTGTGATCTGAAAAGACTGTCCAAAAGATATCGTTGCCAGTTCCACCTGACCAATATTTGATTTTTTATGCATAATCGTAGCCGCTTCTCCCGGAAGATCAATTCCGGTTTTTTTCAGAAGCCCAAACTTCTTAAAATATTTGTAGTAATTATCCACCCCAAGCCGAAGTCCCACTTCTATGAACACAGGATTGCAGGAATTCATGGCTCCCTGCACAAAACTCTCTGCTCCATGCCCTGCTCTTTTATGACAATGAATTCTTCTGTCTTCCACAATTTTAAAACCAGGACAGGAAAACTGATCTTCTTTGCTCACTACCCCTTCGGATAGTCCGGCTGCCATTGTAATAATCTTAAATGTAGATCCTGGTTCGTAAGTATCATTGATGGTGAGATTTCTCCACATTTGATTGCAGGCATTCTGCCGCTCTTGTGCCGTCATTCCTTCTGGATCTGCTCCTGTATTAAGCGTAAATGGCTCATTCAGATTAAATTCCGGCACATTGACATCTGCATAAATTTCTCCATTCTGTGGATTCATAAAAAGAATGGAGACTGCATCTGCCTGTTTTTCTTCCATCACTTTTAAAGCTGCCTGCTGCGCGTACATCTGTATGTTCTTATCCAGACTAATCTGCAGATCATAACCGGGAACAGGATCTACTCTTCCTTCTCCTAATTCTGTAATCTCTACCCCTCTTGCATCCGTAGTCGTCAAGATTTTTCCATCGATTCCCTTCAGTACTTTGTCATAGTATACTTCAAGTCCGATAATTCCCTGATTGTCTCCCCCTGTAAATCCCAGTACCTTTGATGCCAGTTCGTTATACGGATAATATCTTTTAAAATCTTCATCCACCTTCACTCCTGCAAAACCATATGCCCGGATTTTGTCACCAATTGCTTTCTCCACATTTGTCTTTACCCGTTCAATAGCCGATACCTTTTCCACACGTTTTCTTGCTGTCTCTTCTGTAATGCCCAGTTCTTTCTGAAGCATGGCTATGATTTTTTCCGGTTCTTTTATCTGGCTATGTATGACAGACACGGTACAGACTGCTTTGTTATCTGCCAGAATTTCTCCTTTTGCATCCAGGATTCTCCCCCTTGCCGCTTTGATATCCCGTTCCCGTTGATGGAGTTCTTCTGCTTTTTTCGCATAATAATCAGACCGGATCACCATCAAGTATACCATTCTTCCCATGAGTCCAATTAACAATAACGCACAACCCAGAAATACGATCACCGTTTTTTTCTTATGATATGTTCTGTTTTTTTTCATACTCTCTCTCCGCAGCTTATCTTTACAATATACTGCGGCCGCCTTTGTTTTTATAACGCAAAAAATCCCACACCACATTTTGCTGTGATGTGAGATTTTTTTCATTAATTGTCATTGCTGTTTCAGACGTTATTCTTCTGTGGTTTCTTCTTCTCCGCTGTCTTCATATCCGGCCTCTTCATTTGTGATGCCGTCACTTTCTTCATTTGTATACTCCGTTTCTTCCTGGTTCTCATCTTTCGGCGGTTCCGGCATATCCGGATTTTCTGCTCCGATTTCGGATCCTTCTGCTTCCTCCTCTTCCCGAATCTCCGCTTCCGTCTGATCCAGTCTTGGAATCCCTTTAAATCCAGCCCACAACTGCGTAGCTTCTTCTGTCTGCTCATCCGGATAAATATTCATATAAGGAAGAATTTCATCCAGAACTGCCTGTGCAATATACTGTGCATAGGAACTGTCTGCCTGAGACTCTACATTTGGCTCATCTACAATCACGTAAATGAGTACCTGTGGATCATCCAACGGCGCAAATCCAATATAAGATACCAGATAATTTCCTTCCCCTCTTGGAATCTTCTCGGCAGTTCCTGTCTTTCCTCCCATGGAATATCCCTGGACTTTGGATTTCCCACTGGTGCCATACTTGACACTCATACTCATATATTCCCGAATATCCGCAGAAACCTCTTCCGATATTACTTCTTTTAGAATATTTCCTTTATTCTGTTTCAGAACCGTTCCATTTTCATCCTTTACTTCTTTTACAACATGGGGCTGATAATACGTTCCTCCATTAATAACAGATGCCATAGCGGCCACTTCCTGTACCATGGTACAGGTGAATCCCTGTCCGAAGCTGGTAGTAGCAAGCTCTGTCTCATTCATCTGTTCCTGCGTAAATACCATACCACTTGTTTCTCCCGGCAAATCAATTCCGGTTCGCATACCAAAATTAAATTTTTCCTGATATTCGACCATGAGCGCTGCACCCATTTTTTCCCCGATCGCCATCATTCCGTCATTACAGGAATTTTGTATGATTTCTCCCAGTGTTTCTATTCCATGAGAATCCGGATAAACTGCACAACGGATATATTCTGTAGCCACCTGCTCTCCGCTGTCACAAAGGAACTTATCACTTTCTGTAACTGCTCCTGACTCCAGTGCCGAAGCAACCACAATCGGTTTTACTACGGAACCCGGTTCATAGGCACTGTTTACACAATAATTGCTCCAGACGCTGTTGAAAGCCTTTTCTTTCTCTTTATCCGTCATAGAAGCAATTTCTTCTTCGCTGTAAATACCGCTCAAATCTCCCGGATCATTCAAATCATAGGGATCTGTACTGGCCATTGCCAGAATCTCTCCATTCTGAGGATTTTCCACAATCACACCGATATTTTGCGCACCTCTTCCGGTTTCGTTCGGTCCATCGGACAGTTCTTCCATAAAAGCTTCTATATATTTTTCCACAATCTTCTGAATGTTTACATCAATCGTAGAAACCAGTGTATTTCCATTGACCGGTTCGATAATTGTCTGTTCCAAGGTGGAATCCTCATTGAAATATCCGTATTTTCTTCCGTTCGTACCATTCAAGGTACTGTTATAATACCCCTCAAGTCCCAGAGTTGCTTCATTCTTTCTATTGCTGAATCCAATGACATCACAGGCAAGAGAATTGAGCGGATATACCCGTTTATAGGATTCTTCAAACCATATTCCCTTGATCAGACTCCTTTTTGCAATCTCTTCTTTGGATAGCCCTTCCTCCTTGGTGTCTTTCCTGCTCTCAAAGGATTCTTTCTCATCCATGGAAATATCTTTTTTTATAATCTGATACGGATCGTCTTTTGTATCTTCTGATGTAAGCAATCCTCTCAGATAGTCTGCATCCAGATCAAACGTTTCCGAAACAGCTTCAATAGTCGGTTCCAGATAATCTTCATCTGCATTCACTACCTGACAATCCAGAATGACATCATAAACACGCACACTGGTAGCAAGAACATTTCCATTTCTGTCCAGAATCTCTCCTCTGCGAAATGGAGTCGTCGTACTCTCATATTGCTGTTGGGACTGTGATAACACCTGTTTTGTATATTTCTCACCACTTTTTGCATTAATATAAGTGATACCCATGATTAAACCGATTAAAGCCAGCAAAATTACGCCAAATAATCCTGCTAGCTTTTTCTTCATGGTTTCTGTAAATTTTCTTTTTTGTGCTCCTTTTTTTTTCAAACCATCACCTGCTTTGTCTTATTCACTCTTCTGTCGGTACTTCCTGATACTGTCTTACATATCCAGCTCCGCCCGGTGTATAGTATTTAATCTGATCCTGATTGATATATTTCATGCCTAATTCATTCAAAGCCTTCTGACGAATCGCTTCCAGATCTACACTGGCTACGGTTTCGTTATAATAGGCATCATTATCTGCTTTCAGTTTGCTGTATTCGAGTTCTTTTGCTGTCAGCTGACTTTTCTGAGAAGTCAGTTCCGATTTCAAACGCAGGTAGTGTACACAGGCAAATGTCGCCATCACACAGATAACCGCCAGAAATATAATATATCCCCGGTTCATTTTCAGATTACGATTTCTGTTTTTCTTTGCCGCTGCACTCAGTTTATGATTGTTTTTGTACTGATGTGGTTCTTCCTCACGCCGTACGGTATTTCCATCTACATAATATCTGTTCATGATGTCACCCTAATCATCGATCCATCTGCTTTCCTGTTACAACATACGCTCAAAAACACGGAGTTTGGCACTTTTCGAACGCGTATTTTCCTCCAGTTCCTCCTCAGACGGAAGAATCGGTTTTCTGGTAATTACTTTTCCTTTTGATTTTTTTCCACATACACAGACCGGAAAATCCGGGGGGCAGGTACATGGATTTTCATTTCTTCTGAAAATAGTCTTTACAATCCGATCTTCCAGAGAATGAAAGGTAATCACACAAATACGACCTTCGTCATTCAGAAGGTCTATCATATCATCCAGTGAATTTTTCAACACTTCCAGTTCCTGGTTCAATTCAATCCGAATTGCCTGAAATGTTTTTTTTGCAGGATGCCCACCTGTCATCCGCATCTTTGCAGGAATTGATTTTTTTATAATTTCGGTCAGCTCTCCAGTTGTTTCAACCGGTTTTTCCATTCGTGCTGCGCAAATATTTTTTGCTATATTTTTTGCAAATCTATCTTCTCCGTAATCACGAATAATCCGAAACAATTCCTGCTCCGAATAAGTATTTACAATATCCTTTGCAGTACGACTGTTTCTCTGATCCATACGCATATCAAGAGGCACGTCCTCACGGTAGGTAAATCCACGCTGTGCGTTGTCCAACTGATAGGAAGATACTCCCAAATCAAGGACGATTCCATCTACTGATGTGATTCCGTGCCTGTTAAGTTCTTTTTTCATGTTGCAATAGTTGCTGCGGATAATGGTCACACGGTCTTGAAATTCCCGCAGACGATTTCCCGCAGCATCAATTGCAGCATCATCTTGATCTATACCTATCAAGCTCCCCTTGGCAGATAATTGTCGACACACCTCCAGAGCATGCCCACCGCCTCCTAAAGTTCCATCCACATAAATCCCATCCGGTTTTACCTTCAGATTTTGAATTGTCTCTTCCAACAGAACGGATTTGTGTTTAAATTCCATCTTTCTTCACCCTTCCCGCAATCAGATTATGATGCCCATATCACGCATACCTTCCGCAATGGCATCCATATCTTCATAATTGCTGTTTTCAATCCATTTTTCTTTACTCCAGACCTCAATCCGGGTGAGGTTTCCAGTCAGCACTACATCTTTCGTCAGACCAGCAAATTCTCGCAACGCTACCGGTACGAGAATTCTCCCCTGCTTATCCAGCTCGCACATGTTTGCGCTGGAAACAAAGAAACGTAAGAAGGCTCTTGCATTTTTATCATTAAGTGGTAAAGCTTTTAGCTTTTCTTCGAAATTTTTCCATTCATCCATCGGGTATATAGACAAACAACCATCTAATCCTTTCGTCAAAATAAATTTCTCCCCTAATTCCTCACGGAATTTTGACGGAATGATCAGTCTGCCTTTTGCATCAATTGTATGACTATACTCCCCCATGAACACGATGAATGTCACCTTCTTTCGTGAAAATACGATTCTCCCCTTCGTATTTTCCATGGGGACACGGGTGCTTCTGCCACCAGCCGCCCATTGGCCACCACTTTTCACCACTATCTACCACTTACAAGGATAATTCTATACTACAAAAGCTAAAAAAGCAAGGGGAACATACATTCTAAAAAAATACTTTATAAGTAATACAAAGGACACAAAAAAGTGAGAATACGGTTGTTCTGCCGTTCTTCCCACTTTTTCTTTTCTTCATTGTTTTCTGTTTTATTTCTGTTCTGCCACCTGTAAATAGCTTTCAATCAAACCGTCCAGCTTTATGCTGATTTCCAGAATATTTTCTGCTTTTCCGTTCTCCAGAAAACAATCATTTAACTCTGTCCTTACTTTCTCAATCTGTGTTTTTAATTCTTCCTTTGTCATTGCTGCACTCCTTATCCCGGCTTCCACCCGTTCTTTTCCACAGAATCATTGCCACAGAAGCAATCACCACTACTGCTGACAATACCTGTGAAACCGGAAGACCAATGCCGGGAATCAATAACTGATCTGTACGCAGGCTTTCAATCCAGAAACGTCCCATTCCATATCCTGTCAGATAACACAAAAATAATTCTCCCTGAAATTTCTTTCTGTCTCTGTACCAGAGCAAAAAGAGAAGAACCATAAAATTCCAAAGTCCTTCATAAAGGAATGTAGGATGTACCTGAATATATTCCACTCCATTGACTTCCACCAGATGCTTCCACATAGCTGCAGTGATCTCATTCTGACGAACTGCCGATACGGGAAGCTGCATAGCGAGCAGATTATCTGTATAACCGCCAAATGCCTCTCTGTTAAAAAAATTCCCCCACCGTCCGATGATCTGGCCTGTAATAAGTCCCATACATACGGTATCTGCCACTTGTTGAAAATTCATTTTTTTTATTTTCACAAAAACATAGACCGTAATAATCCCGGCAATAATACCCCCGTAGATTGCCAATCCTCCGTTTCTGGTATTAAAAATCTGTATGAGGTCGTCTTTATAGTTTTCCCAGGAAAAAGCCACATAATAGATTCTTGCACCAATAACAGAAGTTACCATGGTAATCATTAACATATCCAGATAGATGTCCGGATCCTGCCCGGTCCGTCTTGCTTCCCGCATTGCAATGGATATTCCCACGATCATTGCAATGGCAATTACAATTCCGTAATATGCAATATCAAACCCGAAGACTGTGATGGTTTTTCCTA
This sequence comes from Blautia sp., assembly GCA_022777285.1. Taxonomy (GTDB): domain Bacteria; phylum Bacillota; class Clostridia; order Lachnospirales; family Lachnospiraceae; genus Blautia. The sequence goes on along the minus strand of JALFGN010000094.1, from coordinate 1,362 downwards.
CCTGTGGGAGAGAAATCCCAAGATGAGGAAAACGAATGGACATATTCATAAAACACTGCCTCCTTTATACATTGAACCGGAATAAAATTACATCTCCATCCTGAACAACATATTCTTTTCCTTCCATACGTACAAGCCCCTTCTCTCTTGCTCCTGCATAAGAACCACAATCAAGAAGATCTTTATAGTTCACTACTTCTGCCTTAATAAATCCTCTTTCAAAATCTGTATGAATCTTTCCGGCTGCCTGCGGTGCCTTGGTTCCTACTTTAATCGTCCATGCCCTTGTCTCATCTTCCCCGGAGGTAAGGAAACTCAAAAGTCCCAGAAGACGATAACTTGCAACAATCAGCTTTTCCAGTCCTGATTTCTCAATTCCCAGATCTTCCAGAAATTCTTTCTTTTCATCATCGTCCAGTTCCGCAATTTCCTGTTCAATCTGTGCACAAAGAGCAAATACTTCACTTCCAGTCTCTTTTGCATATTCACGGACTTTCTGGACATGTGGATTAGAAACCGCATCATCTGCCAGATCATCTTCTGATACATTTGCCGCATAAATGACCGGCTTGTTTGTCAGAAGATTGTATCCTTTCAGCAGCAGTTCTTCATCTTCATTTTCTGCTTCAAATACAGAAGCCGGTTTTCCTTCTTCCAAAAGTTCTTTCAGACGTTTCAGAAGTTCCAGTTCTTTGGCAGCTTCTTTATCCATTCTTGCAGATTTTGTAGTTTTTGCAATTCTTCTTTCCAGGATTTCAAGATCTGAAAAAATCAATTCCAAATTAATTGTTTCAATATCACGAAGCGGATCAATGCTTCCATCTACATGAACTACATTGTCATCTTCAAAGCAGCGTACTACATGAACAATCGCATCTACCTCACGGATATTGGCCAGGAACTGATTTCCAAGACCTTCTCCTTTTGACGCACCTTTTACCAGTCCTGCAATATCTACGAATTCAATTACAGCAGGTGTTACTTTTTTTGATTGGTAAAAATCCCCCAATAATTTCAGTCTTTCGTCCGGTACGGCTACGATGCCCACATTTGGGTCAATCGTACAGAAGGGATAATTTGCAGATTCTGCACCTGCTTTTGTCAAGGAATTAAAAAGGGTACTTTTCCCTACATTGGGTAAACCCACGATACCTAATTTCATAATTGCTATATCTCCTTTAATAATTCTTTATTCTATAGGGTTTGTGCTTTCTTTTAATCGTAAGCGATTAATAACCCACCGTTTAGACAATCTCCTTATTCCATGAGATAATGCTCTCATGGAGTGGAACTTCTATACATGTTCTATGTTGCTTTGCTATTCGGACTATTTTACTTCATATCATCAAGGTCCTGTGTGAA
>JALFGN010000086.1 GCA_022777285.1 Blautia sp. | reverse complement strand
TCTTGAGAAAGGAAAAAATTCGTATAGCAGCAAAATTGCCAGAAACAATTGAGAAGGCATTTTCGACTATACAGCAGTCAGATTGTTTGGGATGGTTTCGTTCGTGTAATTATGTGCAATAATTTATTGTTTTGCTATAGTCTACATCTGCTTACGATTCAGATTCTTCCGGTGCTGGAAAGGATGCCCTGTTTTGGGGATCCCTTTGTGTCAGTCCTGCTGTCAGCCCGGAGAGGAAGAGGGGAAGTGCATGTTCCAGGCTCCTTTCCACTGCCTCTACGATCTGGTTTACAAAATGTTCTTCCAGTTCCCTTGTTTCCAGATAAGGGTCTTCCTGTGTGCGGTAATAACGGTCAAAATAATCGACCAAGGCTAGGGCAATTACATGGCTGTAGGATTTGAATTCCTGCTTTTCCATGGTCTGCAGATATTCCCATGCTTTCCTTTGCAGATCTTTCTCCAGATTGAATCGGAGGTTTGTGCTTCGGATGTTGTTTCGCATCGGCTATTCCCTCCTTTTCAGGCTCATCTGCGCCAGATATTCGTAGCCTTTCGCTGTGGCACAGATATCATCAAGGATTGTGACACGGGTTTTGTCATACGTTCCGAAATTCCGGATCAGACAGCCACCACCGCCGACTACGTACAGCCGCATCAGGTCAGAGTTGTATTCGTATTTGCGGAGCGTGGCGAAAATATCAGCCACATACTGTCTGGTAACTGCTGTAATGCAGTCCAGGTATGGTGCGGCAATATCAGCTGTTCCGAACCGAAGAATCTGTTCTACGGTAGATTCCTCGATTTTTACTCCAAACCTGTCCAGAATGGCATTCTTTACGGCAATCATGCACTGGTTTACCCCGAATTTTTCTGTCCAGCAGCGGCTCTCCTGAGCTTTTTTGTTGTTGATATATAGGATATTCATGGTTCCGTTCCCGATATCTGCAAGGAGATTGGGTCCCTTAAAATCTCCCAGATGGTTCACAACAGCCGGATATCCTTGTGGGTAAAGACTGCATCCCACAAAGCGGATGTGATAGTCTTTGCTGTTAAATGAGAAGCGGACTTCCGGGTTTTGGAGCAGATAGGAACGGAATGCCTCCCGTTGGTTCCGGATCCATGTCAGGGGAAGCCCGGCAGCCAGATGGACATCTGCTTCATGGATGGAAAAGACATTCAACTCCCGTGCCATTGCCATCAGTGTCAGGAGATAATAATCTTCATCCATAGCATTATCCGGGATAAATTCTTTGTGCCCTTCGCCGATCCGGTAATAGGTTCTATTGTATTCAAGAATGTTTCCGGTAAAGATTGGCTCTGTTTCATAAGCGGTGATTCCGGTAGGTGTGACTGTATTGGCAGTTTTCGCCAAGCGTGCGTAGGAACATCCAGTGGATGTTCTGGAGCTAATGTTGCCGTATCCATGATCCACGGCAATGATTTTTGTGTTTCTGATTTCTCTCATAAAAATCCCTCCTGTTTTTGTATTGATTTCCTCAGCAGTTCGTACCTGTGTAGTACTGGCCTGCTGTGGGATAAGCATACAAAAATCAGAAAGGGAAGGCATTGAGAAGAAATTGAGTTTGAATTGAGAAAAATGGATACCAATATATAAGAGCGTATATGAATAATGTTGTATAGAGTATTCAAACAAATATATATTTGCTGAAATTAAAAGAACTTTCTCCCAAAAGTGGGAAAAAGTCATATAGACATAACAAAAGACACTTCGTATGACAATGTGTGATAATGCCATCCGAAGTGTCTTTGTTTCCAGGATTACCTTTTTTTCATTTTGATTATACCGATTCCAATAAGACAAGCACTGATTAATCCACCAGCAATTAAAATTATTACATAGACATTTGCATTGAAACTGATGTCTGTACTCCAATTTGAAAAGTTGACGTGACTGATAGTAAGTTGTCTTTTATGTTCAATAAGAAAAGTACAGATATCGTTGGAAAAAATCATCCATATACTACACAAGAAAGTACTGATTCCGGCTTTGATGAAAGAATTTACAGGTAAATATCTTATTGTGAGGAAAATGAGCCATACACCTAGCATAAGGACGAATGCAACAATGCTTCCTGTTTTCATTCCAGCCATTCCTGAGCGGTAACATACAATGAATATTGTAAGATATAGCCATAACGTGTCCCATATCATAGTAATAAGAGCTTTTTTATCAGATAAAACAGGTGGCAAAGTGATATTTCGTATTATAAAAGGGAAGAATACTACAGATAATCCGAATAAAGTAGGGATTGACCAATATAGGAATTCTCCGCCTCCATTCATGGCATCCACGAAAAAGAAAATCAGCAATAAAGCGGCAATACTGCATAGGATACATTTTAAAATTCTTTTTTGTGAAGATATCAAAGGAATTACAGTAAGTGCAGCAACAAGCATCATGGATGCAGTGACCACAAGAAATACACCAAGTCCTCCTCCGTTTGCCATAGATACAATAAAGGTAATAATGATTGGCAGAAGAAGGATACCTGCTATAACAACGCCGGCTTTAAACGCGGCATTCCGTTCTTTTTGAGCGTGACGGGCAAGAACTCCTTTTGATTCCTGTTTGATAACTGTGTTAATGGTATTATTCGCTAACTGTTCATAAGTATTTCTGCATTTAGGACAGTCAGTTAGATGCTGTTCTACCAGTTGGCAACTTGCCAAGCTGCATGCATGGTCATAATAAAGTGGCAGAAGATCCTGCACAATATCACATTGATTTTGATTATTATTCATGTTCATCCATCCTTTCTTTGATTTTTAATCTTGCCCTATGATAAGTAACTCTTGCCCAGTTCTCTGTTTTACCAAAGATAGTTCCAATCTGTGAAAATGATAATTCTCCAAATACCCTAAGCTGGAATACTTCTTTATAAGGCTCCTGAAGTTCATGAAGTATGAGATGGATCTGAAGAGCTGTGTCCTGATCTTCATAATTATCTACCATATCAAAAGATACTTCAGAGCTAGCTTCATCAAAAGATGCATATTTAGTATTTTTTCTACATTCATCAATTGCAAGGTTTTTAGCAATACTACAAAGCCAGGTAAATTCGCTGGACTTGCCTTCGTATGTGTGTTTTGCAGTCATAGCTTTATAAAAAGTATTTTGGGTAATTTCCTCCGCAAGAGACTGATTTTTTACAATAGTCATCACATATGAGTAAACCTGCAGATAATATGAATTGTACAATTTCTCATAATCCAGAACTGTTCACCTCCTTTTTACATAGATTAGACGGAGAAAGGATAGTTTCGTTACAAATTTTTTCGGTTTTATTTTATTATTTGTTTTTGGAAGCCAGGATTCCCCTTGCCAGTGCGATGCCTACCTGCGGATACAGTTCCTGAATTTCCTGATATTTCTCTTCAATCAGTTCCGGTTCATCAGCCCAGACATTCTCATAAATCTTCATGGCTTTTTTGAAATGGGTTTTAGCCTGTGAGATATTTGCTGTGATCAGGCAGATATTTCCCATGGATTCCTGTACCTGGGCATAGTCCAGACAGGTATCGGAGTTGTATTCTTTGATGATCTGCGCAAGTTTCTGGAGGGCAGCCATTGCCCGTTCCGGCTCCTGCAATTCTGTCAATAAGGCAGCATAATTGTTGATCTGGGGAATGCTGTCATTGGTATAAAGCAGTTGGTACTGCTCAAGCAGGAAGATTCCCTTTTCCATGTGTTCTTTTGCAAGCGCTGCCTGACCATTTAGGCGGTAAAGACCGCCCAGATTCGCATGAAGGTTGGAGACAAGGTGGGCATTGTCTTCTGTGATTTCTTTGATCTGTGCAAGGGCTTCCTTTTCAAGTTTGATGGCTTTTTCCGGCTTTGTTTCCATACATGCCTGATAGTCCAGTAATAATGCACGGTCAGTATCGGTACCGTTTCCATTCCCTTTCAAAAGCTGCTTCATCTCATAGATAATCTCTTTCATACCTGTCTTGTAACGGTATTTCTCCATATATGGGAAGATATCTTCCAGAAACAGCAGGTATTTGGTCGGATCATCTTTTTCTATCATCCGCATGATATTCCCGACTGTCTGGAACAGTTTTTTATAATAGCTGACTTCTGTTCCATGCATCAGACATATTTTTTGCAGGGAATTAAGCAAAGTATGGCAGCCTGTGACCGAAGGTTTTGTTTCTGAAAGGGCAATCTCCTGAATCATCGGATGCAGGGAAATTGTATGCCGGGTAGTTGCCTGTACAAAACCTGTTTCAACCAGGTCATTGATGGCATTTAAGTCAGTTAATCCAAGCCAGTCAGCAAAAATACGGGCGGAAATACCGGCAGGAGGCAGAAAGCAAAGGTTCCGCATGATTTCCTGTTGTTTTACGGATATGGAATAAAGGGAGAACAGAGTGTGGATATGGTTATAGTAAGTAGCCTTGCTGTTTTGACCGTCTTTGATGGCAATGATTTTATCTTCATTTTCAAGGGATGCCTTTTCTTCCCGTAGCTTTTCCAGCAAGCGTTCCGGAGGTAGAATTCCATTTTCCAGAAGATTTGCTGCCAGTTCTACTGCAAAAGTATGGCGGTGGACGGTTTCTATGATCTCTTCTACCAGTGTCCGGTGTTCTTCTGCTTCGGAATAAAATGCAGCTGCCAGTTGAAACAGGCTGGCCGGTTCCCGGATCTCTTTTAGCTGCAGGATACAGTGTCCGTCAAATCTAATTCTAGTCGTGAAAAGAATCCTGCACCGGTATTTCAGGACCACCGGCAGAAAACTGTCCTGCGTGGCAGTGACGTTGAAATTGTCTATGATGAGCAGTGTATCATCTTTTAGAGAGCGGAGAAACCGGTTGTGTTTCCGGAAACGTTCTTCTTCGCCATCTTCCGGCAGATCATCGGTAAAATCCATGTCTGTGACAGCCTGATGTAAATCACCGGCATATTCCACATACAGGATGTTCGTATAATATTTTTTGTATTGCTTTGCATATGCTTTCGCCAGTTCACTCTTTCCAATCCCGGCAATTCCATAGAGAAATGCTTTGCTGTTTTCTTCCAGCATTGTATGTAATTCGTCCAGTTCTTCTTCTCTTCCAAGAAAATGGCGGCATGGTCTGGGAACTTCACTGTCCATGATGTAATCCAGAATAACCGGGGAGAGAGAGCCGCCTGCAAGCAGCT